>NZ_CAUVXP010000025.1:0-4978 GCF_963555955.1 Protofrankia sp. Cas3 | reverse complement strand
CTGGCGGTCGAACCGGTGCAGCGGCGCAGTGTCAAGGGGTGCGGCGTAGCCGATACCGGCTGACATCACCAGCACGTCGAGCCGGTCGTAGGCCTCGACGTGTGCCGCGGCAAGGCCCGTCACGTCCTGCTCGACGGCCATGTCGGCGCCGTGGGGGCGCACCATGGCGCCGGCCGCCGAGAGATCCGCGGCAACGTCGGCGAGCCCGGCGGCGTTTCGCGCGGAGATCGTGAGGTCATAGCCGGCCGCGGCGAGCGACCGGGCGATCGTCAGGCCGATGCCGCGCGATGCCCCGGTGACGAGCCCGACGGGGCGGGGGGAGCCGGTCACCCCGGCGCTCACTGTTCGCTCCCCGCCTGGCAGGGAGATCTGGTCACCGTACGGCCGATCAACTGCTGATCGCTTCCAGGCCGACGGCTGCCGGCGCCGGGACCGCGCTGCCGGCCGAGGTACCTCGCCAGCTCCACCACTTCGGGATCCTGACGCAGATCAACCGACACGAAACAGCTCCGTCCTCGTGCGTCGTCATGGATCCAGCGCCGATCTCGGCGGCCGGGGCCCGCCCTGCCCTACTGGTTTATGCACAGCAGTCTGCCAGCCGCCGAATCGGCCGCCTCGGCGGGCTTGTCCAGTTTCGATGAAAGTGTGGCCGGACGGCCCAGCCGAACTCGGGCAGCACTGGGTGACCGTCAACGTCGTCCACCCTGGCCTGACCCTGACCGAAAAGTATGACGGGACGATCTCGCTCCCCGCCGAACGTCTCGCGGCGGCCGCGGCTGGCACGGCCATCCGGCGGGTGGTGACCGCGGATGAAATCGCAGCCGGGGGCGGCACCCCCGGCCCGATCCACTACTGACGCCTGCCCTCGATGCCGGGGTGCGTGAGCGGTATTCGGCCCATCGAGTCAGATCGCCGGCTGGCCCGGAGATCGGGCGCTTCGCTGCACCCGGCGGTTGGTCGACCGCAGGGCGCTAACGAACCAGCGACCGCACGGCGTCCAGCAGAACCTCCGCCTCGGTGCGCACCATCCAGTCGGGGTGGGAGTCGGCAAACCGGACGACGCGGTCGGAGCCGATCACTATCGCGGTGGGGTAGGGCAGCACCCAACGTCCGGTGCCCAGCGTCGCACCCATGTCGACGCCATCCCGCAGGTACTGCTGCCGGGTCAGGTCGTCCGGTTCGAACCCGATACCGAAGGCCGTGATCAGTTCGAGGTCGCGGTCCGAGGCGACTGGGAATTCGAAGCCGTGCCGCCGTTTGACGGCGGCCAGCCTCTCCGGCACCTGCGGGCTGATCGCGACCAGGTGCGCGCCGAGCGCGGGAAGCCCAGGTGCCAGGGTGAGCTGGTAGCCGCGCAGTGCCGCGTTGCAGGCCGGGCAGCCCTCGAAACGGAAGAACAGTAGGACGACGGGGCCGCTGGCCAGCAGCTCGGTGAGCACCACCTGGCCGCCGTCGACCTCGGGCACCGTGAACGGGGCGACGACGTCGCCGACCTTCACGATCCGGTCGCGGTCGGCGGCATCCTCCAGGGACCGCCGCTGGGCCGCATGCGCCGCGAGGCGATCGGCCGGCCATTCCCCGTCCCGGCTGGCCTGCAGCTCGCCCAGGAACCCTTGCACGGTCAGCAGCACGGTGGGCGAAGGCGTCTCGGTGGTCAGGTTTGTCCCAGGCATGAGGGTCTCCCGTCGTTCATTCTCAACGCGAGGTTACCGTATTCTCGACCAATTAAGTGAAGAATTATCGTAGGTGTGCTCGTCGCCCTGGGGAGGGTTCCGCCAGCTCGGAGACGTACGGCCGCGCTCCCCAGCGAATGCGGCGCCAGGATCGAGATCGTGGGCACGTGCCTCGGTCAGCGCGGGTCGGTGCCGGTCGCGGCCACCCGGTCAGGGTCGTTCGATCACTGCGACCACGAACCGGCGTGCAAGGTGGTCTCGATTCCGGCGATCGCGGGCGCGGCCACCTCATGCGCGGCCGTCAGCCCGGACCCGCAGTACACCCGAGACGATGTGCAAGCCAGCCCGATTATCACGCACAGTCAACGCCGGCCAGCCGTCCAACGTCTGCCGGCAGGCATCCTCACATGCCGCGACGATGGCATTCGCAATGCGTACGCGTCCGGACTCAGAGGGTGTTCGATCCTGCGGGTTCCGTTTGATTCGGGTGCATGTTCCTCGCCAGGTTGGGGTTGATTCGCCGGCGATACGGCGGGTCATGAGATCGATCATCTCAAGGTGGATCATGGCTTCGGAGCGGGTGGGGTGGGTTTCGTAGTCGCGGGCGAGGCGGCGGTAGGCCATCAGCCAGCCGAATGTGCGTTCCACGATCCATCTGTGCGGAAGAGGAATGAAGCCTTTGGTTGTGGGGTCGCGGTGGACGGTTTCGACATCGATGCCCAGTCGGGCGCCGTGTTCGATGACCGCGGTCCGGTAGGCGCTGTCGGCCCAGGCTTTACGGATCCTGGGGTGGGTGGCGGCGACGGTGGTCAGCATCTGGAGGCCGGCGTGGCCGTCGGACGTGTCGGCGGTGGTGACGAGCACTGTGAGGAGGAGCCCGAGCGTGTCGACGATGATGCTGCGTTTCCGTCCGATGATCGAAGCGCTGATCGGTGGGGAGCGGGATCCCCACCGCCTCGCAGCCCTGGCCAAGGGACGGATGCGGGTCAAGCAGGCTGCGCTCGTCGTCGAGGCGTTGACCGGCCGGTTCGACGAGCACCACGCCTACCTGGCCAGGATGCTGCTTGACCAGCACGACGGCCTGACCGGCCAGATCGAGCAGCTCACCGCGAGGATCGACGCGGCGCTCGCGGCGATCCCCGCCGCCGGGCCGTCCGCCACCGGCGGCCACCGCAGCGGACCCGGCTGTGACACCGACACCGGTGAGATCCTCACCGCCGGGTTATCGGCGGTGGCCCGCCTGGATGAGGTTCCCGGGATCGCCGTGCGGGGCGCCCAGATCGTCCTCGCGGAGGTCGGGTTGGATATGCGCCAGTTCCCTACCGCCGGGCATTTGGTGTCCTGGGCGAAGCTGTGCCCCCGCACCGTTCAGTCCGGCGCGAAAAACCGCAACGGCAGGACCGGCAAGGGTAACCCCTACCTCAAGGGCGTACTCGGGGAGATCGCCGCCGCCGCCGCGAAAACCAACACCTTCCTCGGGGAACGTTACCGGCGGCTGGTCAAACGCTGCGGCAAGCTAAAAGCCCTGGTCGCGCTCGCCCGCTCCATCCTTGTGATCATTTGGAATCTGCTCGCTGACCCACACGCCCGCTACCACGACCTCGGTGCCGACTACTACACCACCCGGATCAACAAAGACCGCAAGACCCGCAGCCTTGTCCACCAACTCCAAGCCCTCGGCCATACCGTCACACTGAACCCCGCCGCCTGACCTCATCCCCCTCGCTCACAGTCACCAACCGGCGGTCAAGGACACGACGTGGGCGGCAGCCTGCCCACGTCCCGGACGATTTTTCCGATCAGGGGAGTTGGACCGCGTGGAACTGCACGAGTACGCGTCGCTCGATGCGGTCGGCCTCAGCGAGCTGATCCGCAGCGGCGAGGTGAGCGCGTCGGAGGTCGAGGCGCTCGCCCGGCGCGCGCTGGAGCAGATCAACGCCGATCTCAACGCGCTGACCCGCCCGCTGGTCGAGCCGGCCCTGACCCACCGGGCGGACGGGCCACTGGCCGGTGTCCCCTTCGTGATCAAGGACAGCGGCCCGTTCGCCCAGCACCTGCCGTTCACGATCGGCAGTCGCAGCATCAACGGCGCCGTCGCGCTGGTCGACCACGACCTGATGGTCCGTTTCCGGGCAGCCGGCCTGGTCGCGCTCGGCCAGAGCACCACGCCGGAGTTCGGCCTCAGCTTCGCGACCGAGTCGGTCCGCTACGGCCAGACCCGCAACCCGTGGGACCTCACCCGGGGCGTCGGCGGTTCCAGCGGCGGCTCGGCCGCCCTGGTCGCGGCCGGGGCGGTACCACTAGCGCACGCCAACGACGCTGGCGGCTCGATCCGCATCCCGGCCTCCTGCTGCGGGCTGGTCGGCCTCAAGCCCAGCCGCGGGCGAACCCCCTGCGGTCCGCTCACAGGGGAGGCGGCTTTCGGCCAGCTCGTCGAGTTCGGGTTCACCCGCACCGTGCGGGACACCGCGCACCTGCTGGACGCGGTCTGCGCGCCGACGGTCGGCGACAAGTACCAGGCGGCGCCGCCCGCCCAGCCGTACGCCACCGAGGTGCGCACCAACCCGGGTCGACTGCGGGTGGCGCTGACCACCAGGGCGTGGTCCGGCGTGGCCGTCGACCCGCAGGTGGCGGAGATCACAGTTGCCGCCGGCAAGGTGCTGGAGTGGATTGGACACACAGTGACCGAGGCCCGCCCCGAGCTCGACCCGGAGGAGATCGTCGAGGCGGCGATGCTCGTCGTCACCACCAGCGGCGGCGCGGTGCTGCGCGGCGCACCGCGCCGGCCCGACCCGTCCTCGCTGGAGGCGGTCTCCCGGCGGGTGCTGGGCGAGACCGAGGCGTTCACCGCACTCGACGTGTTCGCGGCGATGGAGGCCCAGCACCTGGTGACCCGCCCGGTCGGCCGGTTCTTCCTCGACCACGACCTGCTGGTGACTCCCACCCTCGCCCAGCTCCCGGCGCCGCACGGCTCGCTCGACTACGACAACCCGCGCCACACGGCGCGCTCCTGGCTGCGGCGGATCTTCGAGTACGGCCCGTTCACCGCCGCTTTCAACGTCTCCGGCAACCCCGCGATCAGCCTGCCGCTCGGCCAGAGCCGCGAGGGCCTGCCGATCGGCGTCCAGCTGGTGGCCGCCCACGGCCGGGAGGACCTGCTGCTGCGGGTGGCCGCGCAGCTGGAGCAGGCGGTGCCGTGGAAGGACCGCCAGCCCTCGATCTACGCGGACTGAGCCTGGATGCACCGTCCGATTTGCCTGTTGATCGGCGTGCTGAACGAGAAAGTGCCCTCTGACCTGGGATAA
>NZ_CAUVXP010000024.1:1157-48698 GCF_963555955.1 Protofrankia sp. Cas3 | reverse complement strand
CGCTGCCGGGCAGCTCGTCGCGTCGACCAACGGTGCGGGGCAGACCCTGCGGTTCACCCGCGATCCGCTCGGGAACGTGACCGAGAAACATGACGACGATGCGGTGACGACCTTCGCCTACGACGCCGTCGGCCGTGTCGTGCGTGCTACCAGTTCCGATGCGGACTGTCTGTTCGAGCGGGATCCTCTCGGCCGGGTACTGGCCGAGACCTGTAACGGCCGGACGGTCGCCTCGACCTACGACGTGTTGGGTCGGCGGGTGCGGCGGGTGACGCCGTCCGGGGCGGCGAGTGTCTGGACATATGACTCGAACGATCTCCCGACCTCTCTGGAGACCGCCGGTCGAACCCTGCGCTTCGCCCACGACGAGGCGGGCCGGGAGGTCGCGCGCAGCCTGGACAGCGGGGTGGTGCTGGGGCAGGTGTGGGATGCCAACCACCAGCTGCTGTCGCAGACTGTGACCGCGGGGCACGCACGGGTGTTGCAGCGTCGGGACTACTCCTACAGCCGCGATGGGTATGTCACCGAGATTGATGACATGCTCGCCGGCCTGCGCCGGTTCGACCTCGACTCGGTGCGGCGGGTCACCGCGGCCCACGGCTCGGACTGGTCCGAGCGCTACGCCTACGACGCGGCGGGCAATATCACCGACGCGTCCTGGCCGGTGCCCGCACAGCCTCTGCCGGCGCAGGATCTACTTACACAACGTGACGGACTGGATGATGTCGCGCAGGGCGGTCGGGAGTACGCCGGCACGCTGATCCGCCGGGCCGGCCGGGTCCGCTTTGAGCATGACGGGCAGGGCCGGGTGACGCTGCGCCAGCACAAGCGGCTGTCGGCGAAACCGCGGACCTGGCGCTACAGCTGGGATGCCGACGATCGGCTGACCGGTGTGACCACGCCGGACGGCCGGCGCTGGCGGTATTCCTATGATCCGTTCGGCCGGCGGATTGCCAAGCAGCGCCTTGCCGGCGATAGCGCTGATGGTGACAGCGGTGCTGATGGCGGGGTGGCCGAACAGGTCGACTTCGCCTGGGACGGCGTCGTCCTCGCCGAACAGCACCACGTCTCCGGGGACGACCCGGCACCGCGGGTCACCAGCTGGGACTGGGAGCCCGGCGGGTTCCGGCCGCTCACCCAGTCCGAGCGTCGCCCGTCCGACACGGCTGCCGGCGGTAAGTCCGGCGACGACACCGCCGAGCAGGCGTGGTTTGACGCCCGGTTCCACGCGATCGTCACCGATCTGGTCGGCACGCCTACCGAGCTCGTCGACCCCGACGGGGACCTTTCCTGGCGGGCCCGGACCACGCTGTGGGGCGCCGGCCCGCCATCGTCCTCCGCCGGCGGTGCCGTCGACTGCCCGCTGCGTTTCCCCGGCCAATATCACGACCCCGAAACCGGCGCGAACTACAACGTCCACCGCTACTACGACCCCGAGACCGCCCGGTACGGATCCACCGACCCCCTTGGCCTGGCCCCCGCACCCAACCCCCACACCTACGTCCACAACCCATTGGGCTGGTTCGACCCCCTCGGCCTTGCCCCGTACGATATATCTTTCAGGTCACGTCAGGAAGCATTGAATGCTGCCTACGATCGTGCGGGAATCCCTCGGGGCGCTCCGCCCGACTTGCAGTGGGAAGTTGGAGGCGAACCTTTGCGTCGCGGAACACCCGATTACCGATACTCGGAGGACGTTGGTGCACAGGGTCGTTACATGCAGTTTGAGACAGAGAGTGGCTCACGGGTTCTTGCCGAGCACACGAATGATCCTAGTAGGGGACCACACTTCCATGCTGGACAACCTAAAGGTGGTGATCCAAATCGGACCAGCGTAGACTTTGGATGGGGCGGTAACAGGGATTTTGAGAGATATCAACAAATTGGAGGCAAGCACCATCTCTTGTACCCGAAGGGAAAGTAATGTCAACCACTAGCGAGGCATCCCGCGAGCGGATACTTCGGGCGGCGGGACTGATTCCACTTGGTTTCGCTCCTTCGGGTGGCGGAATTAAGCCGTTCCAGGCGTGGAAGTACGTAATAAGTGGTGCCGTTGTACCGGACGCTGTAGTAGAGGACGGTAAAGACGATAACCTCGAAGAGGTCGATAGGCAATGGTGGAAGCTGGCCAAATCTCACGGTGTTGTCTCTGACGATGGCTCATTCTTGATTAGTGTCACCGGAGAAGGCGCTTCGTTGCCATGGGCGATTGTCCGTGCCTCGTCAGATTCTCGTCTTGCGCAAACACTCACCGCATATCCTGGCGAACCAGAATTTGTTGCGATGGCCCGCGATGGTCATGTGGTGTTGGGTGTGACCTCAGAAGAAGACTGTACTTGGCTGGTTTGCATTGTCCCCAAGCAGACAATGGTCTAAACCAGGACGACTCCTTGCATGATGGTGGTCCTCAGTTCTCCCGCAAGACCCTGAAATGGTTGAGAGAACACGGATGGGATGCCTGATGGATCTTCATCCAAGGTTTCGAGCCGAGTACCGTCTCGGCCAACCGGCTCACCGGTCGCAGTCCGCTCTACCGGCTGAACGTCGAGCAGATAGCCGAGGTAGGCACTGTACTGGTCCAGATGATCGACTTCTGAACCGGGTTCTCGGTGCGAGGCCCTTCATGGAGGTGATGATCGGCGTTTGTTTGTTGTTAGGTACGGTTTTCGGCCGGATATGCGTACCTGACGACAAACTCGTGCCGATCTTGTCCGCGGACGGTACTCGCCGATGCGCGCCATCGGCTGCCAGCGAAGGGTCGATAGTCGTCACGTAGTCAATTGTTACGTAGTTCGGCGCAGGGCTGCGCGAAGGTTGTGCCCTGTCGCGATCTGTTACTCTAGGTTGCGAGATATGGAAGGACCCGGTTGCGGTCGCGGGCGATGTGTTTGACGGTCTCCTTGATCTTTGTGATGCGTTGGAGGCGTAGGAGACCGAGAGCGAGATTGCGGAGAATGGCGAGGTTTCGTAGGCCGTCTCCGAGGTGAGCGCGACAGGCGTCCTCGTGCCAGGCGGTGTCGCGGACGTAGTGCACGCGGTTGTCCGGTAGCTCCGGCGCATTGCTGCGCCGGAGCCCCGTCAGAACCGTGCTTGCCGCTCGTCGCGGCACACGGCTCAAGCACGCCTCACGGGCGCGCGGGTTCCTGTTCCGCTGGTCCGGGCTGGCCGCGTTCCGTCTCCATGCCGACGGGCACAGCTGGTGTGAACAAGGCGGTGTTGTGTCCGGTTCTCGCTGTCGGTGACGGCCGTGTAGGTCATCACCCTGCCGACGGCGGCGTACCATTTCTCCCACTGGTTGGGGGAGTCCGGTGGATCGCCGACGAACAGCAGCGGCAGACCGCACAGCGGGCAGCTCCCCTCCTGGCCGCGCAAGGCGCGCAGGAGGGATTTCGCCAGCTGGGGCGGCTTTCGTCTGCGCCGCCGGTCGGCCCAGTAGAGGGCGAGGTCAGGATCATCGGGTGAGTTCCTGCCGGGTACCGGGGCATGGCGGACGATAGGCGTCCAGGCGTACCGGTGTATGTAGGCGCCGCTCGTTCGGTCGCCGAAGACCCACCGGTCGTTCCCAGGGCTGCGCGAAGGTAGGCGGGTTCAGGCTGTCGGCGACCTCGTCAACGTTCGGTCAAGAGCGGCGTGTCGCGTAGGCAACGGGCCGCCGGGGGAGAAGGGCATGCCACCTTGGATAACGCCCCACCATGCTGGTGTCCAGAGATTCCCCCGGTCGAGCGTCAACTCCGTGGAAAACCCCTGGGGCAGGCAGCGGATTACCCGGTGGGAACCGTCGCGGGCAGCCGGTATTGCGGCTGGTATTGCGACGCCCGGACCGGCCTGGAGTTCAGGAGCCGGTGTAGAGGCGGTCGAGGTCGACCAGCTCGACGTCGGGGGCGGCGGCAGCGTCCGCGGTGAGGGTGGCGGTAAAGCCGGCACGGGAGAACAACAGGAGCTTCACGTTCGCGGGTGAGCCGGGCAGTACCGAGCGGATGTGTCGCAGCCGGGCCAACTCGTCGACGTCAACCGGGGTGGCCCGCCACTTCGCCTCGCCGATGGCCAGCACCCGGTCCGGCTCGTTCGGCCGGACCTCGATGACGACCGTGTCGATCTCGTGCTCGCGGGCCGGGCATGCGGTGTCAGGGCACCGTAGGGCCGCCGGTTGGACGCGGCTCGCCCGTCCCCCGAGGGTTTCGGCGGAGGCATAGGCCAGCGACCAGGTGCGGGCGATGCCCTCGAAGTGCGGTCCGTAGATACGGGCGGACACAGTGTCTGCGAGTTCGGCCCACACCTCGGCGCCACGGCGCAGTGACAGGCGGGTCTCCTGGGGTCGGATCACCAGCTGGTGCAGGCGCAGCACCGGTTCGGCGAGGGTGAAGCTCGTTCGGCGGGCATGGAAGGCGTCCTGGTGGCCGGTGACCAGATGCGCGTCGGTGAGCACGGTCAGGGCGTGGTGGATGCCACCGGTGTCCCGGCCGAGTTCGTTCGCGATCTCTCCGCGTCGGGTGCGTCCGCGGGCTATGGCGGCGAGCACGGCGTAGTAGGGCGCCGGGTTGGTGAGACCGGCTTCCTCGGCGAGCAGCACCCGGCCTTCGCGGAACATCGCCCCGGCGGGGTTGAGTAGGCGGCGCACCACCCACGGGTCGACGTCGCCGGCGTCCTCGGGCGCGTCGCGGGCACAGAAGTCCCGGTAGGCCGGGGTGCCGCCGACGAGAGCGTGGACGCGCAGAGCAACGTCCGGCTGCTCGGTCAGGCCCCAC
Organism: Protofrankia sp. Cas3; assembly: GCF_963555955.1. Taxonomy (NCBI): domain Bacteria; kingdom Bacillati; phylum Actinomycetota; class Actinomycetes; order Frankiales; family Frankiaceae; genus Protofrankia; species Protofrankia sp. Cas3. Next base: position 43,953 of record NZ_CAUVXP010000024.1, on the reverse strand, counting down.
AGGCCGGCGGCGTCGCGGAAGTCGAACGGGTGGAGCATGAGCTCGGTGATGGCCCGGCCGCGCAGTGGGGCGGATGCGGCGAGTAGCCCCCGCATGAGAGTCAGGGCGCTTCCGCACAGGATCAGTCGGGCGCGGGAGTGTTGACGGGCCCGCCCGCGTGGGCTGAGCGCGTTCTGGATCAGCGATGGGATGGCGCTGTTCTGGGCGACGAGGTAGGGGAACTCGTCGAGCACGACGGGGAGCGGGGTGTCGCGCTGTTCGCCCAGCCGGAACAGCGCGTCGACCGCCTGTCCCCAGTCGGTGAAGGCCACCGGGTAGGGGGAGCCGGTGAACCGGGTGAAGGCGGCGGCCAGATCGGCGAGGTTCTGGGCGTCGGACTGCTCGACGCCGGTGACCATGAACCCGCCGACTGCTTCACAGAGCAGTTCGAGGATGAGGGTCTTGCCCTGACGGCGGCGCCCGTACACGAGTGCGAGGGTCGCGCCCGGCGTCGGGTCGCCGGCGAACGCGGTGAGCTCAAACCACTCGGCGTCGCGGCCGAACAACTCGGGTGGCTTGGCAGGCATGATCTCCTCCAGAGACCCTTGGTCAGTTAAGGATCGCTGACTTATCATAAGTCTGCGATCCTTAACTACCACATCGCCGGCTGCCCGTTCGGGCCGGGTTGTGTGCCCGGCGGACGGCGCTGACGGACGTTGGCGCGACGGTGGCCGCAGGCCACGCTTGATCCGGACCCTTCCCAGGCGAGGAGAGCGCGTCATGCCGAACTACCGGTCGCCCGGTGTGTATGTCGAGGAGGTCGAGGCCGGGGCACGCCCGATCGAGGGGGTGGGAACGGCGATCGCCGCGTTCGTCGGCTTCACCGCCCGCGGCCCCCGCAACGAGCCTGTCCGGCTTGCCAACTGGGGCCAGTTCACCCGCGTGTTCGGTGACTTCGTTCCTGGCGCGTACCTGCCGCTGTCGGTCTTCCACTACTTCAACAACGGCGGCGGTGCCTGCTACGTGGTCAGCGTCGGCTCCGGCGCTGCCGATCCGGCGGGTGTGCCGTTGGCCGAACTCACCAGTGCCACCCGGCCAGGTGTGATCGCCTACCGGGTCGAGGCGGCCGACCCCGGCACACACGCGAATCTTGCGGTCGAGGTGACCTCCGCCGAGCGGACGGCCGGGGACGGTTCGTCGACGGCGGCTGGCGCGGCGGGTGGCGCAGCAGGTGGTGAACCGGCTGCTGAGCCGGAGGCGCCCGGCGGCATGTTCACCGTGGTGGTCAAGCAGGACGGCCGGCCGGTGGAGAGCTTCGAGAACCTCACCGCACGACGCGGCCGACGCAACGTCGTGACCGTCGTGAACGAACAGTCACAGTTTGTCCGGGTGCGGGAGGTCGACGTAGTACCCGTGGCCGACCGGGTGCCGGTTGTTGGTGAGGTCGTACTACGCGCGGCCGAGCCGGCGGCGACGCCGAGCGCCGGCTCGGAGGACTACGTCGGCGATGTCAGCGCCCGCACAGGTCTGGGTGGCCTCACTGCATGTGACGACGTCACCATCGTGGCGGCGCCGGACCTGATGTTCTGTTACGAGCAGGGCCAACTTGACCTGAACACCGTCCAGGCGGTCCAGCAGGCCATGATCGACCACTGTGAGAACATGGCCGATCGGATGGCGATCCTCGACCCGCCGCCCGGTTTCAATGCCCAGCAGATCAGGGACTGGGTGCGGGAGAAAGCCCGATACGACTCGAAGTTCGCCACCATCTACTGGCCGTGGGTAGCAGTTTTCGACCCGGTGGAGGGCCGTAACCGGTTCATTCCGCCGAGCGGTTCGGTCGCGGGTATCTGGGGGCGCAGTGACGACAGCCGGGGCGTGCACAAGGCGCCCGCGAACGAGATCGTCCGTGGCGCGCTCGATCTGGAATCGAACATCACCCGGGCCGAGCACGACGCACTGAACCCGGCCGGCATCAACGTCATCCGAGCTTTCTCGGGCCGCGGTATCAGGGTCTGGGGAGCCCGTACCCTTTCTTCCGATCCGGCCTGGCGTTATGTCAACGTCCGCCGCCTTTTCAACTACCTTGAGGCGTCGATTCTCGGTGGCACCCAGTGGGCGGTCTTCGAACCGAACGACCTGGAGCTCTGGCAGCGACTGCGGCGCACCGTGGGGTCGTTCCTACTGCGGATGTGGCGCGACGGCGCACTGTTCGGAGCAACCGCGGACCAGGCCTTCTACGTGAAATGCGACGAGGAGACCAACCCGCCGGAGGTCGTCGACGCCGGGCAGGTCGTCATCGAAATCGGGGTGGCCCCGGTCAAGCCTGCTGAGTTCGTCGTGTTCCGCATCGCCCAGCTGAGCGGTGGCGGCGGCGCCGACGAATAGCGGCTCGAAGAATAGCCGGTCGACGAAATCAGGATAATGCTCCAGCAGGACGATGCTCCAGCAGGACGAGGCTCCAGCAGGACGAGGCTCCAGTAAGACGACAAGGAGACGCCGATGCCCATCGGTGAGGACGCGCTCGGTAATTACGCCTATCAGATCGAGATCCAAGGTGTGGCGATCGCCCAGTTCAAGGAGGTCTCCGGGCTGAGTGCGGAGATCCAGGTGATCGAGCACAAGGAGAACAAGAAGGGCGGCATCCCGGTCATCAAGAAACTGCCCGGAGCCCGCAAGTGGGGTGACATCCAGCTCAAACGGGGTAAGACCGATGATCCGGCCTGGTGGAAATGGATCAAACTCGTCCAGGAAGGAAAGATCGACGATGCCCGTAAGGATGGGTCGGTCGTCCTTTATGACTATCAGCGCGGCGAGAAGGTCCGGTTCAACTTCCGCAACGCCTGGCCGTCCAAGGTGAGCATCAGCAATCTTCAGGCCGGCGGGAGCGAGATCGCCATCGAGGAGGTCACGCTCGTCCACGAAGGGCTTGAGCTGGCATGACCACGGTGGCACCCACGGAGTCACCGCGCGGGCTGACGACCGAGTTCGCCTTCGAGCTTCCGCGTGGCTACGTGGACGACTCCGGTCAGCGCCACCGCGATGGAGTGATGCGGCTGGCGACCGCCCGTGATGAGATCATGCCGTTGCGCGACCCCAGGGTCCGGGACAACGAGGCATACCTGACCGTCCTGCTGCTGGCCCGGGTCATCACCCGGCTCGGCTCGGTCGGGGCCGTCACCCCGGCCGTGATCGAAGGACTGTTCGCCCCGGACCTCGCTTTCCTCCAGGACCTGTACCGGCGGATCAATCAGGAGGGCCACACCCACGCCGCCGTGACCTGCCCGTCGTGCAGCCACGCCTTCACCGTCGATGTGGCCGGTGATGCTCCGGGGGGATCCTGACGTACGCGGCCGACCGCCTGCTCGACGAGGTCGCGTACGTCGCCGCCTGCTTCCACTGGTCGCTGGCGGAAATCCTCGACCTCGAGCACCCCGACCGTCAGCACTTTCTCGCTGCGGCCCGGACCATGACCGACCAGCCGGTATCCGGAGAGGAGTAGCTGATGTGGGGACGTCCGTGGCGCCCACGGCAGCGCAGCGCCGCCGGGTCCGCGCAGCGGGCACCCGTGGCTGCCACGCCGGTCACGGCGACCTCGGGATGGGAGGGGCTTGCGCCGATCACCCGCTCTGCCGGGCCGCATCCGGTCACGGCCGATCCGGTCGGTTTCGCGCGTGGCCTGGGCAGCCGTGTGCCCGCGCCGGTAGTCCTGCAGAGACTCACCCATGAGGTCAGTCCGATGGCCGCCGCTGGCTCCTTTCGGGCGATTACGACCATCCCCGTGCCGAGCGTCATCCCGGTGCGTGCCGGGACGGCACCGTTGCGCCGGAAGGTTGCCGACCGCCGGAAGGCCGTGGACGCTGGTTCGTCGCCGTTGCGGATGTTCGCCTGGCCGCGTCAGGCTCTGGTTCGTCAATCCTCTGACGCGGGGGAGACGGTTGCCCGTGGGCCAGGCGGTGTAGGTGCGGCGCCGACGGTCGAGATCCCGGCCACGGCTGTGGCGGTCGATCCCGGGCCCGAGATGATGCCTGCGTCCGACATGATCTCTGTGCCCGACATGACGACCGGCATCGACGGTTTGCTCCCGGCGGCATCTGCCGGCGACGCATCCGCTGACGAGCATCACGGCGGGGTTGGTACCGCCTTCCCCGTCCGGCCGCTACCGACGGTGCGCGCCCGTCCCGCAGGCGAAAGCGGTGTTGCCGGTGTTGCCGGTGTCACGAGCGTGGCGCGGGCGGCTGCATCGCTGCCTGCTCCGCTGGTCCGCAGTCTCGGGCCCCGTCCCGTCAGGAATGATGGAGGGCCAGCTGCTGTCGATCCTGCCGCGCCGGGGGTGCATCCGTCGGTGGCTTCCGTGTCCGAGGAGTCCCCGGCCGGACTATCGATCATGCGTTCCGCGGAGCACAACCGTTCCGCGGAGCACAACCGTTCCGCGGAGCACAACCGTTCCGCGGTGCACAACCGTTCCGCGGAGCACAACAGAGTAGAACGTGACGGAAGCGAGCCCAACGGACAGCCTGGCTCCGGAGTTCCTCGGGTCGGATCCGGGCGTCCCCGGCGTGGCCGTGTGATCGAGGTTGCTACCGGCGGCGTGTCTCCCGCCCCGAGCGTCGCGCCGGTGCTCCGGCGGGGTCTCGGGCTACCTGTCACGGTCCGGCCTGACACCGGCTCGCGCGGATCACACGACACCGCCCGCACCCAACCAGGATCCAGCTCCGAGCGATCCACTCCCGTGTCGCGTGCGGCGGCATCCACCCGGCCGGACGCCCTTGTGCATCGCCCTGACGTCCATATTGACGACGACCACATCGATACGGTGCTGTCCGGGCCGACCGGCGAGACGGACGATGTTGTCGTGGAGCAAACCGCTCCATCTCCGCGGACCGTCGCCGGTGATGCCCAGCCGCCTACGGTGGCACAGCCGTCCGTCTCCGCAGTGGCGCGTAGCGCCGGGAGGCTGCTGGATGACGGCGCTCGATCAGCGGGCGCAGGGTTCGTTGTGGATCGACGGAGTAGATCTGCAGGACCGGCATCCGCACCCGGACGGCAAGGCGGGGAAAGCTCGGACAGCACCGGCCAGGTGATGCCGGCCGCGGATCATGCCGATGGCCCGGCTGAAGCGAGCGTGGAGAGCCGCGGCCCACGTCTGCTCGTCGAGCTGCCGACGCTGCCGACGCTGCCGGAAACACCGCGAGACCGGCGGCTGGTCGGCCTCGGTCCGATCGTCCGGGACGGGGCGATTCCAACTATCGCGCGGAGTCCGACTGCCGCGCGGAGTCCGACTGCCGCCCGAACCGCCACGTCCGTCCCCGCAGTCCCCGCAGTCCCCGGCGTGACTGCGGCGCCACATCGTGGGCAGCCGATCGTCAGGTCCAGCGACGTGGTTGTCGCACGGCAGGTGGATGTTGCCGTGCCACCGGCACCGGCACCGCCACCGCCACCGCCACCGGCCACCCTCTCCGCAGCGGGGAGCGGCGAGTCCGCGTCACCGCAGATCGATCTGCCCGCCCTGGTGGACGAGCTGTACGAACGCATTACCCGTCGGCTCCGGGCCGACCTACTTGCCGACCGCGAGCGTCGCGGTCTGCTTGCCGATCCCGCCTGACCAGCCTGATCTCGCATACCAGGAGCCAACCCGTGTCCGAGCCCGCGAACAGCCTCCGCTTCGATGTCGTGATTGATGGTGTCGATCTCGGCGCGTTCACCGCGATCGAGGGGCTGGAGGCCAGTTACGAGGTGAAAACCTACGACGAGGGCGGCGAGAACGGATTCCAGCACCAGCTGCTCGGGCGCGTCCACTATCAGAACCTCAAACTCACCCGTCCGGTCGACGGGTCGACCAAGGGTCTGAGCGGGTGGTTCAGCTCGTTCCGGCGGGAGGGCAGCGGTCGGCCGGCGGTCGCGACGATCGTAGCCTTCAACGACAACCGGGAGCCGGTCGCGGAGTGGACGATGATGGGTGTGTGCCCCGTTCGCTACAGCGGACCCCACCTGTCAACGGACCAGGCAAAGGTCGCCACCGAAACGCTCGAACTCGCCCACCAGGGGTTTCTGGCCCAGTGATTACCAACTGGTAACCTAAGGGGGTCGCGATGGAGTTTGCAAAGGCATATCTGTGTGAGCGTGACCACCCGGGGACGAGGGTCACCTTCCACTTCAACCCGTCGACGGTACGGATGGCCAAACGCGCGGAGTTCCACCGCGAGCCGGTCCAGGCGGCCCGGGATTCGGCCCGCCCGCACTATCGCGGCCCAGGTGAGGTGGAGATGCAGTTCAGCCTGCTGCTGGACGCGAGCGCACGGCCGGGGCACAGCGTCATGGTCGAGATACAGCAGTTCATGGACTGGACGAACCCGACCGAGGACTCCCGCAACGGGCCGTCGCCGAGCCCACCCGAGCTGCTGTTCAACTGGGGTGGTTTCGCGGTCGGCCTGGACCGTAAGTTCGTCGGCCATCTCACCAGCGTCGAGGCCAATTGCGTGCTGTTCAGCCGGTCCGGGGCACCGATCCGGGCCGAGGTGTCGCTAGGGATGAAGGCGACCCCGCAGCCGGTAGCCGGGACCAACCCGACGTCCGGGGCGCGCGCCGCCCGGCGTTCCCATGAGATAACGCTGGGCGACACACTTGCCGGCATCGCGTACCGGACCTACGGCGACGCCGCATGTTGGCGGGCGCTGGCCGAGGTCAACGGCGTTGATGATCCGATGCGGCTGCCGATCGGGCGACATCTGCTGCTGCCCTCCCGGGCCGACCTGGACGGGCGGTGAGACGGTGCCACCCGAGAACACCTACGGGGCACTGCCCGCCCTCTACCTCGATGGTCGCCGGGTACCCCTTGAGGTCGCCGAGTGTGTCCGTACTGTGGTGGTGAACAGTGATCTGGCCGCGCCGGACTCCTGTCGGCTCGTTCTCGACGACCCGGGGCGGGAGATGCTCACCCGGGCCGGTTTCGAATTCCGGGCGGCACTGCGGGTCGCTGCGGTCCGTCCTGGTGATACCGCGGAGCAGACCCTGTTCGAGGGCACGATCTACAGCCTCGGCTTCGAGTATGACGAGCGGGGCGCCACCGCCACCGCGGTCGGCTATGACAGCTCGTACGCGTTGTTCAACGGTGTGCACACGGCAACCTACGCCAATGTCACCGATTCCGATCTGGTCCGACGGATAGCCACCGAGGTGGGGATCGCGACCGGGACGATCCAGGCGACGTCCGTCGTACACGATCATGTAGGTCAGGTGAACGAGACCCACTGGGAGTTCCTTGGCCGGCGTGCCCGCGAGATCGACCGCCAGCTGCTCATCCGCGCGGGCAGGCTGGATTTCGTCCGGCCGACCGACGCGGCCGACGGGCCGCAGCCGGGCAATTATGACAGCCAGGACAGGCTCGCGCTGACGCCGGGTGGCAACCTGGAGGTGTTCTCCGCTCGGGTCACGGCAGCCCAGCAGGTCGCCGAGGTGGAGGTTCGCGGCTGGGACGACCGCAACAAGCGGGAACTGGTGGCCACGGCACCGGCGTGCACCCGCGCGGCGCAGGTCCGCGACGCGCCGGGCGACCTCGCCTCGGACGGGTCCGGCGCCGGCGGTTTCGGCGCTGGTGGTTCCGGTGGTACGGCGGCCCGGCACGTCACCGTGTCGCTGCCTCTGGCGACCCAGGCGGAATGCGACGCGGCGGCGCAGGCCGCGGCGGAACGGATCGCGAGCACCAGCCTGGCTGCCGAGGGAGTCGCGCACGGCGACCCACGGCTGCTGGCCGGGGTGGCGGTGAGTGTCGGCCAGACCGGCGGTCGCCTCGACGGCAGGTTCACCCTCTCCCATGCCGAGCACGTGTTCGGGAGATCGGGTTACCGGACCCGGTTCACCGCGAGCGGATCACACGACCGTTCGCTGCTGGGGCTCACCTCGGCGCCGCGGCCACGCCGTCCGGGCATCGCCGGTGCCGTGCCCGCCGTCGTCACGAACATCACCGATCCCGAGCACCGGGGCCGGGTGCGGGTGAAGTTGCCGTGGCTGTCCGGGGATTATGAGTCCGACTGGGCGCGGGTGGCGATGCCCGGCGCCGGTCCCGATCGTGGGTTGCTGGTGCTGCCGGAGGTCGACGACGAGGTTCTCGTCATCTTCGAGCAGGGTGACCCGCGCCGCCCGTTCGTCATCGGTGGCCTGTACAACGGGGTGGACGCGCCGCCGTTCGACGGCGGCGTCGACGGCGCGGCCGGCCAGGTGGTCCGCCGGGGGCTGCGCAGCCGCAAGGGTCACGAGATCGTCGTGAGCGACGTCGACGGCGCCGAGCGGATCGAGATTGCGACCAGCGGCGGCCGGGTCCGGATTCTGCTCGACCACGACGGGGGTGGCCTGACGGTGGAGACCGAGGCGGATGTGACCGTTCGGGCCAAGGGAAAGCTGAGTGTGTCCGCCGACGGCGATCTGGACATCTCCGCGCGCGGCAAGGGCTCGATCTCCGCGGATGCGGGCCTGACGCTGCGTAGCAGTGCGGATGTGACCGTGCAGGGTGCTGTGATCAAACTTAACTGACCGGAACTGTCCGGGTGGGAACTGCTCGCAGATTGATCGGATGGAAGGGAGACCGCAGGTGGGAGCCGCGGCCGTCATCGCCGGTGACCAGGTCATCGGTTTCTGTGCGATTCACCAGGTTCCGAGCCCGTCCGGCGCTCCGATGCCCTCGCCTGCACCGCTGCCGTTCGCCGCGCCGCTGACCGAGGGTCTCGCGACCCGTGTTCTCGTCGGCGGGCAGCCGGTCGCGGTGGTGGGCTGTGCCGGGACCAACACCCCGCCGCACGTCGGTCTGCATGCCAGCGACCCGTTCATGGTGCCCACGATGCAGCGCGGCCAGGTGATCGTGGGCAGCACGACGGTACTGGCCCAGGGGCAGCCGATGGCCTACACGGGCTGTTCGGTGACCCAGTGTGGCCAACTGCCGGCGAACGTCATCGGGTCGGGTGTTCGCGTGCTGGTCGGGCCATGAGCGGCATGAGCATGAGCGGGAGCGGTGCCGAGCGAGCGGGTGTGGCGCCCACCGACTTCCTCGGCGTCGGATGGAGCTGGCCGGTACGCGTCGATGTCACCGGCAGCTTCGCGATGACCACCGGCGTCACCGAGATCGAGCAGGCGATGTACCTGATCCTGGGGACGACGCCGGGCGAGCGGCCGATGCGGCCCGAGTTCGGCTGCCGGCTCGCCGACTACACCTTCGCCCCGGCGGACGCGACCACCGCCGGGTTGCTCGCCTATGAGGTCCTCACCGCGCTGCGTCGCTGGGAGCCGCGGGTGGACGTCCAGGATGTCGATGTCACACCCGACCAGGCTTCCTCGACGCTGTGGATCGACATCAGCTACCGCCTGCGGGGTCGCTACGACCGGCGCAACCTGGTCGTCCCGTTCTATGTGATCCCCGACCAGGAGTGAGTCCACGGTGAGTCTGCCTGCCCCGAACCTCGACGACCGAACGTTTCAACAGCTCGTCGACGACGCCAAACGGTTCATCCGGGACCGCTGCCCGGACTGGACGAACCACAACGTCAGCGATCCCGGTGTGACCCTGATCGAGACATTCGCGTGGATGACCGACCTGCTGCTCTACCGGCTCAACCGGGTACCGGATCGGAACTACGTGAAGTTTCTCGAACTGCTGGGCGTCGGGCTGTTCCCACCGGTCGCGGCGCGCGCCGAGGTGTCGTTCCGCCTTGCCGCACAGCAGGAGTCGTCCGTGGGCATAGCACGCGGGACGGTGGTCTCCACCCGGCGTACCGCGGCCGAGCCGGCGGTCGACTTCACCACGGTCGATGATCTGGCGATCGTGCCGGCGAGGTCGGTCGTGGTCGCGTCCATGGTGGAACCCGACTCCTTGCGTGATCATACGTCCATGCTCGGTCGTGGCAATGGCTTTGCGTGCTTCGACCCGCGTCCCAAACCGGGTGACGCCCTCTACCTCGGATTCGACCGGACGGCTCCGGCCACCATCGTGCTGCTGCGTTTCACCTGTGAGGTCGCCGGCCACGGAATCGATCCGCGGCGACCACCGCTGGCCTGGGAGGCGTGGGACGGCGATGCGTGGTGCCCGTGCGAGGTCGAGCAGGACACCACCAACGGTCTGAACACAACCGGGGTCGTGGAGCTGCACCTGCCGCGCACCCATTCCGTGCGCAGCGTCGGCGGTCGATCCTCGGCATGGGTGCGCTGCCGGGTGGTGGAGCTGTCAGATGACGATCTGCGCAGGGGAGTGAAGCCCTACCGTGAGTCACCCCGCATCGTGTCGGTCACCGGCGCAACGGTCGGCGGCGACGTCGACGCCGTCCAGGGCGCGCTTGTCGCCGGCCAGGTGCTGGGTCGTTCGGAGGGGGTCGCCGGCCAGTCGTTCCGGCTTCCGCATGCGCCGGTGCTCACCACGTCCGAACCGGTCGTGATCGAGGTCAGTGCCGGTGACCCCCGTCGGGACGACACGACCAGCGCGACCGGTTGGCAGACGTGGCAGCGGGTGGCGTCGTTCGCCGACAGCGGTCCGACCGACCGGCACTTCACCCTGGATGCGACCAGTGGGGAGGTCCGCTTCGGACCCATGGTGCGCCTTGCCGACGCCACCGTGCGCCAGTACGGGGCCGTGCCCCCCAAGGATGCGGTGATCCGCGTCCGGCCGTTCCGGACAGGTGGCGGTCGCCAGGGCAACGTCACCGCGCGGGCGCTGGTGATGCTGCGGTCGTCGATTCCCTATGTCTCCGCCGTCTACAACCGCCGACCCGCCACCGGCGGCGTCGACGGCGAGAGCGTGGACGAGGCACGGACCCGCGGCCCGCTGGTCCTGCGCTCCCGCGACCGTGCTGTGACGGCAGCGGATTTCGAGGTACTCGCCCGGGAGGCGGCACCCGAGATCGCCCGGGTCCGGTGCGTCGTGGAGACCAGCGGCCGGGACGGCGGCGCGGTGCGGGTGCTGCTCGTCCCGCGGGCACCGTCGGACGCTGACGGGCGGCTCGCACTCACACAGCTCGTCGTACCCGAGCGGACGGGCGCGGCGATCAGGAGCTATCTGGACGACCGCCGCGTCGTCGGCGCCCGGGTCAGCGTGGAGCCGCCGACCTACGTGGGGACCTCCGTCGTCGCCCGGGTCGCCCCGGCGCACCTGGTGACACCCGACGCCGCCGAACGGGCCGCGCTGCGTGCGCTGTACCGGTACCTGCATCCGATCACCGGCGGTCCCGCCGGCACCGGCTGGCCGTTCGGACGTTCGGTGCACGTCGGTGACATTTTCGGGGTCCTGCGCGCGGTGCCCGAGCTGGGGTTTGTCGACGAGGTGGTGTTGTTCCAGCGCAACCCGCTGACCGGCGCGCGGCTGGACCCGGTCGAGCGGATCGATCTGCCGCCGACCAGTCTGGTCTTCAGCTTTGAACACCAGGTCGACATGATGATGCGGGACTGAGGGCCGGCGATGCGCGGAGCCATCGAGGGACTGGGAACTCCCTTTCCGCTGCGCGGCGGGCTTCCCGAGGTGCTGCGCAAGCCCGATGTGCTGCTGGAACCCGGCGTCATCGACGGCATGCTGGCCGCCTTCGACGACGTGCTCGCGCCCATCCTGGCGACCTTGGACAACTTCGACGCCTATCTCGATCCGGCGTTGACGCCCGTGGACTTTCTGCCGTGGCTCGCCGGCTGGCTGGCCGTCGGCATCGACGGCGGCTGGTCGCCCGAATGGTCACGAACGGTCGTCGCCGCCGCGGCCGAGGCACGACGGTGGCGTGGCACTCTGCGCGGGATCGTCGCCGCGGTGCGGGCAGCCGCCGGCGTGGAGGCGGAGGTGTTCGACAACGGTGGGGTCAGCTTTTCCCCACGGCCGCACGGCGCGCTGCCCGGGCGCCCGGAGCCACTCCTGGTGGTGCGGGTACCGCCGGGCACCGACCTGGCCGCCGTCGGCGCGGCGGTTGCGTCCGCGAAGCCGGCGCACGTGCCGCACCGGGTGGAGCATCTACGTTCCTGATCACGCGCGGTGAGTTGGTTGGACGATGCCTGGTTGGACGATGCCGAGATCGGTGAGGACCGCCGCATAGCGCGTCTGCGCGCTGGTCGCGGCGGCGTGGTGCCCATCCCCGCGCAGCGCCGCCATGAGCAGATGCCACAGTCCGTCCCGGTGACGGTCGATCTCCAGGCCGCGTTCGGCCAGGCGCACGGCGTCAGCATGGCGTCGGTCACCAGAGGCGATCTCCGCGGCGCGTTCGCAGGCAGCGGCGACCGCATCCCGCAGCAGCGTGCGCTCCTCGACGACCAGATCGGGCAGGTCGTACTCGGGTAGCAGGTCGCCGGTGTAGAGGTCGACGGCGTCGATCAGGTGCTGGTACTCGGTTGCGGGTCCGGGACCGTCATCCCGGCCCCGCCGGACCGATGCCGCCCGCCGCAGTCCCAGCCTGACCCGGTGGATGTCGAGGTCGCCGTCGTCGTGCAGGACCAGACGGTAGCTGCTGGCGACCCGGCGCAGCAGACCGCGTTGACTCCGGGGCGTGTCGGGTTCCAGTAACCGCCTGATCGCGCTTATCGCCACTTGAAGGCTGTGTCCGGCCTGTGCCGGTCCGGCGTCGGGCCAGATCGCTTCCATCAGCCGGTCGCGCGGCAGGAGACGGTTGGCGTTCACCGCGAGTAGACCGAGCAGCTCCAGGTTGCGTGGCTGAACCGCGCTGAGGTCCACCGGCCGACCGTCGAGCTCGAGCGCGAGACCGCCGAGACAGCGAACGACAAGGCGCGGCACCGGCGGGTGCCCTGTCGCGGCCGGCCCTGTCACGGCCGGCCCTGTCACGCCATCGGACGCATCGGGGTCGGCCATCAGGAGCCGCAGCCACGCTCCTGCCCCGGCATTCGTGGCGAGCGTGACCGCGACCGCGTGCGGATCGGCCGACCCGATGAGGGCCAGTGCGTGGGGCAGCGGGCCGACCGCCGTGGCCGCGCGCAGGACCGTCCGGGCCTGGGAGCTGTCGACGGGTTGGCCGCAGGACCGGAGCGCCACCAGGAGACCGGCTTTCGCCCAGACGACCAGTGCCGGGGCATCCAGGTTGGCGCATTCGCGTTCGGCTGCGACCAGCAGCGTGTGTGCGGCCTGTCGGGCGTTGGGCTCCGCGAGTCCGGTGAGGCCAGCGAGCAGGGTCAGCAGCGCCGCGCCCCACCGGTCGTTGCTGCGGCGGCAGCTTTCGCGCAGATGCTCCACATGCGGGGCCGCGTCGACGGACATCGCAGCCACCCCGGCGCAGAGGCGGAACAGCTGCGGTGAGTCCACCGCCTCCGCGGCCCACAGCGCATCGTTCGCGGTCATGCGTGCGTCGGGTTCGTTGCCGAACACCGCACAGATCGCCCGGCCCAGCAGGGCGGCCGCCTCGATCATCAACGAGGTGTCGCCCGCCTGGACGAGGTGCTCGAAGCGATGCCTCGCGGTGGCGATGTCCCCGGCGACGAGGGCTGCGACAGCCCGGGCGAGACGCAGCTGCGGGGTGTCCGCCGGACCGTGGATGTGAGCGGCCGGATCGTCGAACGCGGCGCGCATGATGTGCAACCATGATGCCGCGCGGTGAGGAGCGGGATTGAGCCACTCGTGCAGGGCGCTCGCTTCGCGTCCGACCTGCACCGGTGGCTGGACGCCGAACCTCCGGCCCGCTTCCCGGTAGGTGTCCAGCGCGGCGTCCAGGGATCCTTCGGCGACCAGACGACGGGCGAGCGCGAGTAGTACCCAGGGGTCGGAGTCGCGGATCGAGGGGGGCAGCAGGTCGGCCCATCCGGTGGGTTCGTCGACGAGGGAACGGCCCTGCTGACCGACCAGACGGTGCACCTGGTCCCAGTCGGCGCTGCGGCAGAAGGCACGCACCGCATCACCGAGCGCGCCGTCGGCTTCACACAGCTGCGCCGCCTTGCGGTGGACAGCGCGCGCCGCGGCTTCACCATGGTCGATCACGAGCCGCTCCAGGAGATGGACCCGCAGTACCTCGTGGTAACGGTAGGTGCGGCCGTCCCCTTCGACGAAGGTGAACAGCCCGCGCCGCTCCAGGTCGGCGAGGCGGTTGGCGCTGTCGGTCCGTTCGAGCAGGACGTCGCAGCGCTGTCCGGTGAGCCGATCGAAGGCGCTGGTCTGCACGAGGAAGGCGCGGTCGTCCGCGCTGACCGCGTTGAGCACGTGCGTTGTCAGGTATTCCCTGGTCAGTCGGGTCCCGCCGAGCCCGGCCAACAGCTTCGCCCGTTCCGAGGCAGGCCTTCCCTGCGTCGCGAGATGAAACAGCTGGAGCCCGGCGGCCCAACCCCCGGTGCTGCGGGCCAGCGCCGCGACCTCCTCAGGCCGTAACCGGACGCCGTGGCAGTCGTGGAACAGTTCCTCGACCTCCCACGTGCGAAACCGCAGCTCATCCGCATCGACCTCGCGTACCTGGCCGGCGAGGCGGAGCCTGTCCAAGGCCAGTGCCGGCCGCACCCGGGACGCGATGAGCAGAACCAGATTCCTCGGGAGGTAGTCGAGGAGTAATTGAAGACAGTTTTCGACGGTATTCCCGTTGATGGTATGCAGGTCGTCGAGAACAAGCAGGAGCGGGTCGTTGAGTCGGGCCTCCAGCTCAGCCAGGGCCCGCTCCATCGTGGCCCATTCGCTGAAGTCGGCCCGCACGGTGTCGCCGACGGCCGTGCGCAGATGAGCCAGGAAGGGCGTGACCTCGTCGAGCCGGGTGTCCAGTGTCAACCAGGCGAGCGGACCGTCATGTCTCTGCGCGACATCCGTGAGAAGTGTCGTCTTGCCCGCGCCGGCCGGCGCGACGACCAGCGCCAACCGGTAGCTTGCGGCGTCGCCCAGCATGTCGGTCAGACGCGGTCGGCGGATACCGCGCAACGGCGGTCGGCGTACCCGCGCGGGCACGACCGGGTGGAAGTCTGCGTCCCCCATTACTCCGCATTCCGCTTGACGTGACGTTGACAGATCACCCGTTGACAGATCTTTCTTTGAAAGATCGCCCGCATCATCATACGGTCATGCTGGTGCGGCGGTGCTAGGCAACGCCGGAACACGGTCCGCCGCGACGCATGTTTGACGTGGATAACCCACCGGTGGATTGTTCTGGTATAACACCAGGCGTCGGATCGGTCGGAGCGTCCCGAACGGGAAGTGAGCGATGAAGGAGTGCCCGCGCTGCCACCACGCCAACGGCGATGACGCGGACTCCTGCGGTGGTTGCGGCCGGTTCCTGTGGTCCAGGTCGGAGCGGCGCGCCGGCGACAGGCGGAACGCCTCCCCGGAGACGGCGGTCCCCGCTCCCGAGGCGGTCCCGATCCCGGAACCGGACGACGACGACGACGCGCAGCCGCAGCCGCAGCCGGCCGTGATACCACCGGCCGTGACACCACCGGCCTCAGCGCGCCCGGACTCGGGGATGAGGGTCCGAATCCGGCCCGACAACCGTCCCGATCGACTCCGCGCGGTCCCGTTGGCGCCCGCCACAGATGACCGGACGCCGGGAGCGGGCGGCATGGACGGCCGGGACGGCGGTGCTGGCCGCGACGGCGGTACTCGCCGCGAAGCGTTGCGTCCGGTGCGTCCCGATGAACGGTCGCTGTTGCCCGGGCCGGGAGAATCGGCTGGCGGTCAGTCCGCCGCGACGCCCGCCAGGGCGACGCCCCTGTCTGGGTCGGCATCATCTTCGGGGTCGGCACCTGCACGAGACAGTCTGATCTGTGCATGCGGCGTCCGAAATCCGCCGGATCGGCGGTTCTGCCGGTGCGGGTTGACCTTGCCAGGTGCTCGGCCCGCAGCGCAACCGGACCCGGACCACACCACTGAGCGTGTTGCCAGCTGGCGCCTGCTGGCGTCCGGGTTCGGTGAACGCCGTGAATTCGAACGCCGGATCCGCACCGCGAACGGCGCAGGGCGAGTCCAGTACAGCCGCGGCCTGGGCGCCCGGGTGCTGGGCGTGCGTCTGGCTGTCGTCGCTGTCACCACCGGCCTTGTGCTGGGGTTCGTCTGGCCATGGGGCACGAGCTCGCGTGGCTGGGTCGGCGACCAGGTCGGGCGGGTGGTCCGCTCCGTCCAGAATTCTGAGACCGGGACGTCACAGCCCACTCGGAGCGGGTAGCGACGACGCGGCTTCAGTGCGCAACGGAGTCAGTGCGCAACGGGCGGGGCCGGTGGGGTGCGGGGAGTCAGGCGGTTGAGAGCGGGCGGTGGTGCACCGATGTGGATGACGCCGAGGCGTCGGGTGGTGCGGGTCAGGGCGACGTAGAGGTCACTGTGCCCACGCGGCGACTCGGCCAGGATCATGTCCGGGTCCGCGACGAGCACGACGTCGAATTCCAGCCCCTTTGCCTGCCGCACCGTCAATACCACGACCGGGTTCTCCAGGTCCGGATTCGTCTGGACCGCATCGGTGGCGACAGCCGCGTCCGGCACGGCGATCCGCACGGCCGGGCCCAGCTCGTCGAGGCGGGCGACCGGGACGATCACGGCCAGCCGGCCGCCGCCGAGTTCGCCCGCCTCCTGCGCGACGATCTGTGTCAGCCCGTCGGCGAGCCCGTCGGCGCTGACCTGCAGCCGCCACGGTGCGATGCCCGACTCCCGGACCGAGCGGGGTGGTTCGAGGGACGGGTCGATGTCCGCCAGCACGTCCGCAGCGACGGCCATGATCTCAATCGGAGTTCGATAGTTGACAGTCAGTTGCTCCAGGCGCCACCAACCGGCGACGTACGGCGTGAGCATGTGCTCCCAGGACGACGTCCCGGCCAGCTCGCCGGTCTGGGCGACGTCGCCGACGACCGTCATCGACCGGCTGGGGCAGCGTCGCATCAGCATCCGCCATGCCATCTCGGACAGTTCCTGGGCCTCGTCGACGATGACGTGCCCGAACACCCAGGTCCGGTCCGCAGCCGCCCGCTCGGCGGCCAGGCGCCCGTCGACCTCCGCGTGCCGCGCCGCCAACTGGGCGGCGTCGAGCAGGTCGTAGGCGGTCAGCGTGTCGGGTTCGGCGTCGTCCTCGAGGTCACGGGACAGGATGTCAAGGACACCCTGGGCGTAGGCGCGTTCCGCCCGCCGCTGCTGTTCGGCGAGTGCTCGGCTGGCCCGGTCGTCCTCGCCCAGCAGTTCGGCCGTTTCGTCGAGAAGCGCAATGTCCGCGACCGACCAACCGTCTGACGTGCCGTCGTCACGATCGGCAGCAGGGTCAGTGCCGTCGTCACGCGCCAGCAGGTTGCGTTCGGCGTCGGTCAGCCCCGGGGCCGCGCGAGCGAGCAGCTCCGGTATCGAGAACAGGTCGCGCAGCAGCCGTTGTGGCGTCAGCGTCGGCCACAGTTTCTCGACGACGGCCGCTACATCAAGGTTGCCGCGTAGTTCCTTGCGGATGTCGTCGACCTCGGCCTCGTCGAACAGGTTGGTGCCGTCATGGACGTCGAGTCCGAGGATGTCGGCGAGTTGCCGGGCGAAGGCGTCGACGACCAGCCGGGCGAAGATCGGGCGGGCGGCGTTGTGCAGCAGGCCGCTGCGGCGGGCCCGCTCGCGCGCCCGCAGGCACGTCTGGCGGTCCAGCCGCAGCGGGTGATGGTCGACGACGATCTCGATGACGTCGTCGGGCACCCGCTGTCGATCCCGCACGGCCGCGGCCAGTATCTCCGCCATCATCAGCCGTCCTTTGACCTCGGCGATCTCGGGCGCCTCCGTTCGGCTGGCGCTGATGCCGGGGTAGAGGTCGCCGATGGTCGACAGCAGGACCCCGGTCTCACCGAGCGAGGGCAGCACCTGCCCGATGTACCGCATGAAGGTCGGGTTCGGGCCGACGATCAACACGACCTGCTTGGACAGCCGCTCCCGGTAGGTGTAAAGCAGATACGCGGCGCGGTGCAGGGCCACCGCGGACTTGCCGGTGCCCGGTCCACCCTGGACGACCAGGACACCCCGATGATCGGAACGGATGATCCGGTCCTGTTCGCCCTGGATGGTCTCGACGATGTCGCGCATGCGCCCGGTCCGTTCGGCGCCGAGCGCGGCCAGTAGCGCGGCTTCGCCGGTCAGCCCCTGGTGCACGGTGTCGCCGGCCGACCCCGTGGCACCCACCACCTCCGCGTCACCGACCGCGTTGAGATCGAACACGTCGTCGGTGAGGCCGACCACCGTGCGCCGGCGGGTTCGGATGTGCCGGCGCCGGCGCACCCCCTGCGGCGAGACGGCCGTGGCGAGGTAGAACGGTCGTGCCACCGGTGCACGCCAGTCAATCAGCACCGGTGTGTAGTCGGTGGTCTCATCCAGAATGCCCATCCGGCCGATGTAGTGGCATTCGGCGTCATGGAGGTCGATCCGGCCGAAACACAGCCCGTTTGCCGCGGCGTCCACCTGGGCGATCCGCCGGGCGTACATGAGGCTCGCCGCGTCCCGTTCACCGCGC
Source organism: Protofrankia sp. Cas3 (assembly GCF_963555955.1). NCBI lineage: Bacteria > Bacillati > Actinomycetota > Actinomycetes > Frankiales > Frankiaceae > Protofrankia > Protofrankia sp. Cas3. The sequence goes on along the minus strand of NZ_CAUVXP010000024.1, from coordinate 25,591 downwards.
GCCTGATGATTGCCGCCGGCCTGCCGCCACGCCCGAGCGAGCTGGTTCGAGGTTTCTTCCCGGATGTCGTCCAGTCGTCCGTACAGCATAGAAATGTAATCCTGCTCGTGCCGCATGTCATCGTTGGACAATCAAAACCCCTTGCCGGTATACCGCCGTCGCATCATCGAGATGGCATCAAGTATATCCCATCCGCAGGAAGGCCCGGTGTGATGGGTTCGATATCATTGCCAGGCGCGGACCAGATCGTCTGGCCCCCAATGAGCCGCGAGTGGGACGTTGTCGGCTATGCCGCGGCGGGAGACCGCTATCAGCGGTGTCCCGGGTTCGGCGCCGGGGACGGCGAGCATGTCACGTACGAGGCTGTCGTAGTCACGCCGTCCGAAGGGCTGGTTCTCCAGCCACTTGATGGAACCCAGAAAGTGGACTTTCCCGGCGACGGGTTCGCGGTCGGCGCCGACGATATCGATCTCGGGGTTGTTCTGACGGTTCCACCAGCCGCCGATCGCCTCGGTGTCGGGCCGGTCCTCGTCCGGCAACAGGCGAAGAAGGGCTTCTCGGACGACAGGTTCGACAGCTCGGCCGCGCCAGGTGGTCCACGAGCGTTCGATGCGTCCCAGCACAATGTCACCGCGGCCCCGCTCCACCAGCGGAATGCCACGGGCCAGAAAAGCCAACCAGAACCGAAGGTAGGAGTCCGCGACCCGGTAACGCTTGTTCTTCGTGTCAGGCCGGGTGGAAAGTGGGCTGTCAGCCGCGACAACCTGTTTGTCCAACAGCGTGGTCAGGATGGGGGAAAGCGTGCCCGACGCCAGGGGGTTTGCTCCACCGGCCGCCGTGGCGATGGCGGTGAAACCACGTTCTCCGCTGCCGACGGCCGCCAGTACGGCGCGGGACTGGGAGGCTTCTGGAAACTCGCCGAGCATTGTGAGCTCACCAGCCATGAGCAGCGGGGACAGCGGGTTGGTGAGTGCCTCGCGGAGGTAGTCCTCCCGGCTCATCCCGACCTGCCACGCCGCGACGACCTCCGGAAAGCCGCCAGTGATCAACAAAGCATCCACTGCCTCGTCGGCCGACAATCCGGTGATGGACCCGACGTCGGCCAGATGCAGTGGCCGGACGGTCATTTTCGGTGCCCGGCCGAAGAACGGACGGCCATAGTGTCCCAGCGCCTCCATGACGGACATGTCACTTCCCACGAGGACGAGCAGCACGGGCTTTGCGGACAGCTGGCGGTCCCACACCGTCTGCAGTGCACCCTCGAACTCGCGGTCCTGCTCGACCAGCCACGGCACCTCGTCGATCACCGCGATGCTGGGCGTGGTATCGGGAACGGCGATCGCGAGGGCGCGTAGGGCGTGGTTCCAGTCCGCCGTGCCCATGCCTGCGGCGAGTTCCGCTCCGGGCAGGGTGGACTGGGCCAGCGTCTCACTGAAATCGGCCCGTTCCGCGGCCGGATTGCGACCTCGGGTCGCCTGGAAGATCACGTACGGCGCGCCCGAACGGTCGCAGAACTCCTGCGCCAGCCGGGATTTTCCCACCCGACGTCGTCCAGTCATGATCAGTGCGCGTCCGCGGGTGCCGCCCTGGCCGGTGCTCACCTGCCGTAGCTGCCCACGCAGGAGGTCGATGTCGGACATCCTGCCGCTGAAGCTCACCGCCGTACTCCCCGCCAAACATAGATCTCGTCTTACGTTGATCGCATCTTACCTGGACCGGAGTTTACGTCGACCAGGGCGACACCGGCGTTCGGAGGCGACCTCGGGTTCTCCATAGGATGACGGTGCCACCCACGCCCCGGAGAGTTCTGATGACCCGATTGAGCCAGTCCGTTGACCGCGTTACCGCCCTGCTGACCGGTGCGGACCTCGCGACCGACGCCACCGTGCGCGAGCTGCTGGAACTGACCACGCAGCGCCGCGGTCTGGACCTGTCGGATCTCGCCCCGGCCGAGCAGGCCGCGCTGGTCGCCGAGCGCTCCCAGGAGCTACAGCCCTCGGTCGCAGCCCTGGCCGAGCGCATCGTCGAAGCCGGGAAGAAGGACCGGCCGTTCATCGCCAAGTTCGGCATCGACCCGACCGGCCGCGACGTCCACCTGGGGCACGCGGTACCGATGCTCATCCTGAGCCGGTTCCAGCGCATGGGCCATCAGGTGGTCTTCATCGTCGGCGACGTGACCGCCAAGATCGGTGATCCGTCCGGCCGCTCGGATGAGCGCCCCGAGCTGACCGACGAGGATATCGCCGGCAATCTCGTCACCTACCGTGACCAGGTCAGCCCCTTCTTCGACTTCGAACACGCCCAGTTCCGCCACAACGGCGACTGGCTGCGTGCGGTCACGCTGCCCGAACTGATCAGAATCACCGCCCAGATCCCGGTCTCGATGCCGCTACAGCGCGAGGACTTCCGCAAGCGGCTGGAGGCCGGCCATGGGTTGTCACTGGCCGAGCTGCTGTACTCCGTGGTCATGGCGCTGGACTCGGTGGAGATCAACAGCGACCTGGAGGTCGGCGGCATCGACCAGTTCCTCAACATGCAGATGTGCCGGCACGTCATGCACATCTGCGGGCAGGTACCGGAGGTGGTGGTCGCCACCTCGCTGATCGAGGGCACCGATGGCACCGGGGCGAAGATGTCCAAGTCAAAGGGCAACTACGTGCCCCTGACCGCTCCCGCCGGTGAGATCTTCGGTAAGATCATGTCGGTGGCGGACCGGCTGGTGGAGCCGTACTTCCAGGCACTGAGCGAGTGGCGCAACGCCGAACTGGCCATCGTCGGCGAACAGCTGGCGGCCGGGTCCCTGCATCCGATGGACCTGAAGAAGATTCTCGCCGGGGAGGTCACCGCGGCCGTCCACGGCGTCGACGCGGCCATGAAGGCACGCGAGGAGTTCGTCGCCCGCTTCTCCAGGCGTGCCTTCGGCGAGGTCGAGGACCTGCCCGTCATCATGGATCTGGGTCAGTCGGTCACCGATGCGGTCAGGGCGCTCGGTTTCGCCAAGAGCAACGGTGACGTCCGTCGGGTCGCCGAGCAGAACGGCCTGCGGCTCGTGGTCGAATCCGACGGCGTCCAGGACCAGATCCCGCTCACCGCCGATGAGGCCCGCGAGCTCCTTGCGGCAGTGGTCACCGACAAGCTCCACGGTCAGACCGGGGAGTACTACCTCAAGGTCGGCCGCAAGCTCGCCCGGATCGTCACCACGTCCTGACCGGCAGCACGACGTCCTGATCGGCTGGCGGGTGGTGCCCCGGGTGCGGTAGCCGATCGGCTGGTTCGATCGGCTGGTGGTGGCGTGTAACCAGCCCATGGCAGACGCGGCTAGAATCGCGGACCGTGGCGGGGGTAATGGGTGGGTTCGCGACGGGGCATGCTCGATATTGGCGCGCGGCTGCCCCGACATCATGATTATTAATGAAGAGTGGGTGGCGGCGGCACTTCCTGGTTACGACCTGGGCGCCACCCTCGGCACGGGCGCGTCCGGGCTGGTGCTGGCGGGCCGGCACCGTGCCCTGCACCGCGATGTTGCCATCAAGATTCTGGCCGCGGGGCGTGACCGGGCGGTTGCCCGTCTCGCCGACGAGGCACGGCTGCTCGCCCTCATGGATCATCCGCATGTGGTTCGGGTCTACGACTACGTCGAAACCGACGACCTGCGTCTGATCGTCATGGAGTTGTTAGCCGGTGGGACCCTGACCGGCCGCCAGGCGGGCATGTCCCCGGCGGATGCCTGCGCGGTGGGGCTGGCGGTGGCCGCGGCACTGGGCTACGCGCATGGCCGGGGAGTGCTGCACCGTGACATCAAACCCGACAACATGCTGTTCGACAGCGCTGGTCTGCTCAAGGTCACCGACTTCGGTATCGCGAAGATCATCGATGGATCGGCGGCCACCGCCAGCGCCATCGTGGGCACCCCGGTCTACATGGCCCCCGAGCAGATCATGGGCGGCCGACTCAGCCCGGCCACCGATCTGTACCCCCTCGGGATCGTGCTCTACCAGTTGCTGAGCGGGGCGCCGCCGTTCGACCCGAAGCTGCCGTTACATGTGCTGGCTCAGCGTCATCTCGACACCGACCCGCCACCGCTGGTGGGGGTTCCCACGCCGGTGGCGATGGTGGTGACGCAGGCGCTCGCCAAGGACCCGGCAGCCCGCCAGCCCTCGGCGCACGCTTTCGCCCTCGACCTGGCCCGCGCCGCCGCCAGCGTCTACGGCCCGGACTGGACCGCCCGCTCCGGGATCGTGCTGCGCCTTGACGACGAGATCCGCGCCGCCGCCGCCGACCGCCCGTCGCAGCGCACCCGGATGTCGCCCGCACCGACCGGCCCACCACCGACCGGCCCACCACCGACGAGCCACCCGGGTTCGTCACCCTGGAAAGCGTGGGCGGGCCGGCGGGTGCTTGGTCCGCTCGCGCTCGTGGTGGTGGCCGTGCTGGTGGTCGTGGGGGTCGTTCACGCAACCCGGTCCGGTTCGGTGCACCCGGCGGTGCTGACGGACAGCGCACCCCCTGATTGCCATTCGCAGGTGGATGGCTCGGTCTCGCTGTCCTGGATCGATGGCCAGTGTGTCGGCTACAGTGACGGCAGCTACCGGTTCAACAGCGGGGGAACGTCGCCACACGCTGTTGACCTGCGCACCGTGCAAGAAAAAATCTACGATCAGAACCGGTGCGCGGCGGAACTCCACGACCGTTCACGGGCGGAGTTCCCGTACCGGCTTGTTACGCTGGTCTATTTCGCCGGCCTCACCGGGGAGACCGACGGTGACTGGACAGCCGCGCAGGTCGCGGAACTTGAAGGGCTGCTGACCTGGCAGCGGGCACTGAACCAGGTGAAAGGCTCCTCGAACGGTTGCGCGAGCACGTCGGAGAACCCGTCCCGGGTGGCACTGCGTGTCCTGATCGCCAACGGCGGCAACGCGATGGCGGACGCGGACCAGGTGGCCCGGGAGCATCTCGTGCCGCTGGCCTCCCGGCCCGAGCAGAACGTGCTCGGCGTCATCGGCATGGACCGCAGCACCCAGCAGACCAGCCTGGCCATCACCACGCTGGGGAACGCCGGGGTGTCCGTGGTCGCCACGACCCTGTCCGGGGATGGCATGGCCGACCACTCGCCGCTGTACTTCCAGATGGTGCCGGACAACCGCCGGGAGGCGCTGCTGGTCGCCAGCTACGCACGGAAGAACGCGAAGAAGCGGATCAGTCTGTACTATCCGCAATCGTCTAGTGATCCCACCGGCCAGGGGCCGCCGGCGGTGGACGACCTCTACATCTCCACCCTGGTACGCGACATTCAGGACGAGGTCCGCCAGGGGGCTCGGGCGAACCCCCCCACCGGGCTCACCTACGACCCGCATGGCTGGGCACCTGGAGGGAACACAGCGGACTGGTACCGCGCGCAGTGCGCGGCGCAGCGCCCGGACGATCTGATCTTCTACGCCGGCCGGTACAATGACTTCCCCGCATTTGTGGACAGCATGCTTCCCTGCCTGAGCGGTGCCCCCCTGGTCCTCGCCGATGACTCGGTGTCGCGGTATGTGGTCCAGGCTGCGGGCCATCCCAGCGCGGCCGTGTTCCGGTTCGTCTCCAAGGGTGCTTCCGTGCTGCTCGCCGGCAAGCCCTGTTTCCAGGGAAACCTGACGGACGGCGCCGGACCGTTCACGACCGAATCCCTGCGGGAATTCTGCTCCAATCTGGCCGACATGTACAAGGCAACCGGGATGACCGTGCCCGACACGTTGTGGCCGGACGAGCGGATCGGTCTGGCCTACGACGCGGTAAAGCTGTTCGTCGACATCGTCAAGAAGCGGCGTGATGCCACGACGGCGGATATCGGGGGGCTGCTTCGAGGGCCTTTCCCGGGCGAAGAGCGGTGCACTGACACAGCCAGCCCGACGGCCGGGGCGTGGCCGGGAGCGACCGGATGCGTCGACTTCGGCACCTCCCAGGTCGCGGTGTCCAAACGGCTGGCGGTCATCCGCATCGCTCTTGCCCCGACGGACCTGCCGGCCGCTCCCGGCCCGGCGGCCACGCCGAAACAGGACGTGGAAGCCATCGACGGATACCCGTGCAAGTACGTCATCAGCGGCCAGGATCCGAGGACGACCGACTGCCTCGGCAACCCCCTCAAACCGTTGGGCGCGGTCCGACCCGCGCAGCACTGAGGGCGAGACACGAGGGCGAAGCCGGTTCGCCCGGAGGCTCCAAGGGACGCTACAGGGGGTTTCGATGGACGATCGGCGCTGGAAGCAGTGCACGCCACCCGGTTTCCGCACGCCGCCGCACTGCCCGGCCGGCCCGACCTCGACGCTCTGCTGGAGGCGGCCGGAGTGCCGCTGCGGTGCCGGCGGTGGTGCCCTGGTACCTCAGTTCGGCAACCAGTGGTTGGCGCTGTCCGAGGAGCGGATCGCCAGGCACGAGTCCCGCCTCGCCGAGGGCGGAGCAGCCTGACCGGGACTCGCTTTCTCCTGTCAGGTGCGACGACACGCACCAACTGCAAACTGTGGTCGCCGAGCGTGTGCACACCACCTTTGCTGATCTTCTCGATGGCCCTGCCGGCGCCGCGGGCCGGCACCAGGCTGTCGGAACGCAGGAACGACACGCATCGTAATCTTGAGGGCCGCCGGCAGAAGTGTGAAGTACGCTGTGAAGTGTAGGCGGGTTCGCGATCAGGTCGCCATTCAGTGACGAGCCATTGGAAGAGATCCATCTAAGATCGGCTCCGCTGGTTCGTGTCATCGCTCAACTGCGCTTTCCGCAGCTGGCGTCGATGGCCGATGGCGGCGTCGCACACGCTCTTGCCAGCGAGATGAGCAGAGACTATCCGTTGTTCGAGAAGGCCCGAGAGATTAATCCGATCATCGCGGGCTCTACGATCAGCCAACAGGAGCAGGTGGCCAGCCCCGTGTGGCGGCTTCAGACTGCTGACGGGACGTGGCTCGTGACGCTTGAACGGAGTTCCCTGTCGCTGGAGGCATTGGCGTACGCTGGCCGTCGTGACTTCCGCGACCGGCTGATCCAACTTGCGAGGGTCTTCATAAACAGGGCGGAGCCGCCACGCTTCGATCGATTCGGCATCAGATATATCAACAGAGTCACAGACCCCGAAATATTGACGAACCTGGCCACGCTGGTCAGGTCGGAGATGATGGCTGCCGCGACGCTGGAGCTTCCCGAGCAGACGACGCTTCATCACAGCTTGTTGGAGATTCAGCTTGACCAGGGCCGACACTCAATGCTGGCCCGCTGCGGGATTTTCCCCGCCGGAACAACAATCGATCCTGCAATTCAATTCCAGCGACGAATCTCAGAAGTTGGATTCTTGACATAGACTCGACGGTAAATGGATCGGACGCCGTACCTGTCGACAAGGTCGAAGAGATTTCCGCAATCCTCATGGAGCGAGCCTATAGATTCTTCCGTTATGCGGTAAGCGATGACTTTCTCAAGATTTTCGGGGCTCCAGGATGACAGGTCGGATATTTTTTACCGAGTCCGTCCAGCTAAGCCGAATGTCTCCTATTTCGGTCCACGCAGATCCACGGCAGACTTTGGCAACGGGCGTCTTCGTTCGACTGTCCAGCGTCGCAGTCACCGCTGTATTGCTGACGAATGCAACAGGCGACATCCGGTCAATGTCAGAATGGACATGCCCGCCGTTGATCCGGTCAGCGATTCCCTCCGTTGCGGTCGCGAAGCCGGTAGAGGCGAAGCCGGTAGAAAGGCGCACGGCACGCGGCACATCGGACATCGTGCGTGAACTTCACGCGAAATCAGGTCTGACTTGGGAACAGCTTGGCAAGCTAATCGGTGTTAGCCGTCGAGCGGTACACCTATGGGCTGCGGGTGGGCGTATCAATGCCCGACACCTCGAACTCCTCACGCACCTGCGGAGCATCGTTGACAACCTGCCGGCAGCGGATGCCGCAGGGCGCCGCATCCTGATGTTTGAGCCCCGAAATGCCCAGCCCTGCATCTTTGATGCATTCCTTTGGCAACATTCCCGAAACGAAGGAACTGTCGCTGGAACACCATTTTCTCCAGACCGGTTGCTTGGCGCACGTCCCTACGAGGATGGAAGCGACTAAATCGGTGCTGGAACGCTTCTCACATGTGGTCGGTTCGCTAACGCGTGCCAGGCCCAGCCGGGGCGCGAGCGAACCAAACACACGTACTGAAGCCCAAGGTGGGGATCACCGTCCTCCACTGACCGACGAACAGCTTGAGGTCATTGACTCGATACGCCAGGGTGACATCGTTGCAGCCGACAATGTACCGATCTTGGGTTATGACGGGGTGCGTTTCCATCCCACCCCTGATGGGGCAGTCCTGATCACACAGACCTGCGACGCCGTCCGTCCTGAAAAGCCGACGGTCGCCGTCGCTCCCATCGCTCGACTTGATGGCTTCGGCTGCCCATCCGAGGACGTCGTCACCAGGATGCATTCGGCCGGGAGCGAGGTGTGGGCTACCGTAGATACATCATGTGACCTCGCCGCTGCGCCAGGCGGGTCGAGACGCCCGCGATCCTGAGGTGGTCAACCTCTGGGCTGGGCAGACCCACCCTCTCGCGCAGGCACGTCCCGCCGGCGAGATCGTGCGTGCGCCGGCCGGGCGGTGGTGAGAGCAGAGCAGACCGCAGTCCTGACTCAACCTGCTGTGAGGTCGCGCGCTTGGGTCAACGTGGCCGGCCCCGGGTAGCTGGCCGCGCGGCTGTCGATGTCCTTGATCTGTTCACGGAACGGGTTGGCTCGGTAGACGCCGAGGATGCGGTATTCGGCGAAGTAACCGAGCTCGGTGAACGCGCGTCCCACGTGCGGCTCGTCCGGATGACCTTCGATGTCGGCGAGAAACTGTGTCGCGATGAACTGGCCACCGACCATGTAGCTCTCAAGTTTGGTCATGTTGACACCGTTGGTCGCGAACCCCCCGAGCGCCTTGTAGAGGGCGGCCGGCAGGTTGGATACCTTGAAGACGAAAGTGGAGACGATCGGGCCGATCCCGGCCGCAGCCCGCAGTTCCTTTGATGACAAGATCATGAACCGGGTGGTGTTGTGTTCCTCGTCTTTCAGGTCGGCTTTGAGGATCTGCAGGCCGTAGGCTTCGGCCGCCAGCTCGGATGCGATCGCTCCTCGGGTCCGATCGCCCACCTCCGCGATTTCTCGGGCGCAACCCGCAGTGTCGGCGCCGGCTACCGCGGGTAGCCCGAGTTCGCGCAGAGCGACCCGGCACTGGGCCAGCGCCTGAGGATGGCTGTGCACAGTCCGAAGATCGGCCAGGGTGGCTCCTGGTAGCCCCAGCAGCTGATGGTGGACCGGCAGAAAATACTCGCCGATGATATACACCGACGAGTCGGGCAGCAGATAGTGGATGTCGGCGACGCGACCTGCCGTCGAGTTCTCGACCGGGATCATTCCGAGGTCTGCGCTGCCGTTCTCAATTGCCGCGAAGCACTCTTCAAAGGTCTGAAACGGCACCGGTTCGTAGTCCGGATACACGTTTTGGCACGCCAGGTGTGAGTTGGCCCCCAACTCACCCTGGAAAGCGATCTTCTTGCGCCCTGTCATCGCTGAAGCGGTCCATTTCTCATGATCAATGGTCTGGCGGTCGCGGTCGGCCCGGCGGTGATGATACCCGGGCGGGCGCGACAGTGGCGATCTTCGTCCCGTCCTGCCCACCCGCTCACCCGTCGGGCCCGGCAGTCTGAGCCTGGATGGAGGGATCCGGCGTGGCTGGTGGCAGTGGGGGTGTCCGGGAGAGGTGGACGTGTGCGACCGAGGAGGATGTGACGAATTCGACGCACTGGTAGCCCTCGGAATCGCCGTCGAGATGGTCGAACAGCCGTTCGCCGCGGTGGAGCAGGATGGGCACGATCACCAGGTGCAGGTCGTCGATCAGGCCGGCGCGGAGGTATTGCTGAATGGTGGCGACACCACCGCCGAGTCTGACGTCCTGTCCGTCGGCGGCCTCGCGTGCTCGTTCGAGTACTGTGTCGATACTGTCATCGACGAAGTGGAACGTCGTCCCGCCCTGCATGGTGATGGACGGACGGGCGTGGTGGGTGAGGACGAACACCGGATGGTGGAAGGGTGGATTATCGCCCCACCAGCCGGTCCATTCGTTCTCACCCCACGGTCCCCGGATCGGACCGAACATGTTCCGTCCCATGACGGTGGCACCGATACCGACATCGCCCCGCGCGACGAAGCGATCGTCGACGCCCTCGTCACCGCCGTCCATGCCGATCATCTGAGCACCGGTGCGGGTAGCGAACACCCATTCGTGCAGTCCGTGACCACCTACGCCGAGCGGGTTGTCGACGCTCTGCGCCTGCCCGGCCGCGTATCCGTCAAGCGAGATCGAGAAGTTGTGCACGCGTAGCTTTGTCATCCACGACCTTCTTTGTGGTGACTGGCACCTGGTGTCTGCCCCCGAACATGTAGCAGGATGTCACGCCCGGCCTGGACCTCGCCGTACCGGGCCAGTTGACGGGCGACCGCGGCTATCCTTGATTCTGCCCAGGCACCCCGGCCCCGAACTCCGGCCGACCCCGCATCGGACCGCACCGGACCGCACCGGACCGCACTCTGGAGGACCGGCATGGCGACGAACCTCCTGCTCGACAAGCGGACGCCGTGGACGGCGCAGGACTGGCTTGAGCTTCCCGATGACGGCCGCCGGTATGAGATCACGGCCGGAGCCCTGCTCATGGCCCCACCGCCGTCGCCCCTCCATCAGGCCGTCACCGACGAGATCAGGCAGCTTCTTCGCCCTGCGCTACCGAAGCATCTGCGCGTTCAGGAGAACACCGGCGTCCGGCTCGGTGACAACCTGCGTATCCCGGATCTGGTCGTGCTGCGCGCGGAGGCGGTCTGGCGCCCGGGTGCGCTGCTCGCCGAGGACGTGCTGCTCGTCGTCGAGGTCGTGAGTCCGTCGAGCGCGCAGGAAGATCGGGTGGCGAAGCCTGCGCAGTTCGCGCGGGCGGGCGTTGCGCATTACTGGATGGTCGATCCCGCGGACGGCCCCTGTGTGCACGTGCTGCGCCTGACCGGGACGGTGTACGAGCGGAGTCATCTCGGTCGCGGCGAGGACGTGCTGGCACTGCGGGAGCCGGTGGAGGTGCGCTTCACGCCGGCGTCGTTGCTTCCGCCGGCGCCGTAGCGGTCGCGGCCACGCTCGCCCACCGCATATGACCGGCGGCAACTCCGGCGTCGGATTGCGGGCTCCGTGGCGCACGTATCCTCGGTGCGCTGATCAATAGGTGCCGTAGCGCTGCCTGCCACGACCACCTTGGACACGTCCCACCTGGACACGATCACGATGGAGCGGTAACTGATGGCAGAACGGCTGGACGGCACGGTGGCCCTGGTGACCGGGGCGAGCAGCGGCATCGGGGCGGTGAGCGGCCGGGAACTGGCCCGGCACGGTGCGGCGGTCGCGCTGGTTGCCCGGCGCAAGGACAGGTTGGAACAGCTCGCCGCCGAGATCACCGCCGACGGCGGCCGGGCGCTCGTCCTCGCCCACGATGTGACCGATCAGGCCCAGGCCGTCGACGCCGTCGAACGCACCGTCGCCGAGCTGGGTCGGTTGGACACAGTGGTCAACAACGCCGGCGTGATGCTGCTCGGCCCGATCGTCGGCGCGCCGACCCAGGAGTGGGATCGGATGGTGTCGCTGAACCTCCAGGGTCTGCTGTACGTCGCTCATGCGGCGCTGCCGTACCTGCTCGCCGCCGCAGACACCGGTCCCAGGCGGGTCGCCGACCTGGTCAACATCAGTTCGGTCGCGGGTCGGCGGGCGATGGCGAACGCCGGAGTCTACAACCTGACGAAGTTCGGGGTGAACGCCTTCACCGAATCCCTGCGCCAGGAGGTCACCGCCCGGCACGTGCGGGTATCGGTCGTCGAGCCGGGCGCGGTCGACACGGAGCTGACCGACCATCTGCGCGAGGAGATCCGCGAAGCGTCCGCACGGCGCTTCGCCGGGGTCGAGAAGCTGGTGGCCGACGACATCGCGGATGCGGTGGCATACATCGTCACCCGCCCCCGCCGGGTCGCGGTCAACGAGATGCTCATCCGACCTACCGGACAGGTTGGGTAGCCGGCGGCCTGGATGCTCACGCTGGCGTACGTCTCCCGGCGAGGCGAGGGGACCCCGGGTGCGGCCCCCTCGCCTACCCCGTTCAGGATGATCTACGGCAGGAGCCGGTCAGAAGACCGGTGTCGTGGCCACATTCAGGAAGCATGCGTTCGAGAAGGTCTTCTGCCAGTGGACGACCCGGCCGGCCCAGTAGCCGTCCGCGGCGGCCGTCACCGGCATGTAGATCTCCGGACACAGCGTCCCCGGGTCGCCCGCGAGGTTGTCGAGATTACCGCCGGCAGCCGCGATGGCCTTGCACGCCGCGACCGGGTTGGGGTGCGTCGTCGCGCCGTTCGGCGGGCAGAACAGGGTGACCGGTGTCGCGCCGACATAGGGGGCTTCGCCCTGCGCCACCGTGAGAATCAGTGCTCCCGTTGGCCGGGCCGCCGAGCTGGTTGTGGCCGCCGACGCCGGAATGGCAGCCACGCCGGCAGCCAGTAACGGTGCCAGGGCGAGTGTGCCCCAACGGGCGAGAATCCTTCTCCTTGCCATCGCAACCTCCTGTTTCATGTTTCGTCAACCCGACTGAGAAGCCTGTCTTCACGATGGTCGGGCACATCCACGATTGTCATGATATGCCATGTCATGGCGGGTCCGCACTTGTCTCGACGGCACCGCAGCGATTGCGGAGCTTCACCCACATCCCGTATCAGGTCGTCGGCCGGCTTCAACGTCCCGATTTCTACATGCCGTATTCCACTCGGTGCAGCCCGCACCTGTCCGCTGCACGTCGCCACATCGTGGAGTGGGCCGGCCAGATCGGGATGCTCGACCCGGTGCCCGGAATCTGGGACGAACACAAGCTCAGGGCGTATGATTTTTCGTTGTGTTCGGCAGGGATCCATCCGGATGCGACGGCGGACCAACTGAACCTGACCACGGGCTGGCTCACCTGGGGAACCTACGCCGACGACTACTATCCGGTGATCTTCGGCCGGACGGGTGATCTAGCCGCCGCGAAGGCGTGCACCAGGCGGCTGTCGGAATTCATGCCGGTGGAGTCCGCCGTCATTCCGGTCCCCGTCAACGCGCTGGAACGCGGTCTGGCCGATCTGTGGTCCCGTACCGCGGGACCCATGGCCGTGAGCGCGCGTCGCATGTTCCGCGGCGCGATCGAGGATATGACCGGTAGCTGGTTGTGGGAACTCGCCAATCAGCGACAGAACCGGATCCCCGACCCGATCGACTATATCGAGATGCGCCGCAAGACCTTCGGTTCCGATCTCACCATGAGCCTGTGCCGGCTGGCCGCGGGGCCGACGGTGCCACCGGCGATTTACCAGACCCGACCGATGAGGGCACTGGAGCACGCGGCCGCGGACTACGCCTGCCTGCTCAACGACGTGTTCTCCTACCAGAAGGAAATTCAGTTCGAAGGTGAGATCCACAACTGCGTTCTCGTCGTCCAGAATTTCTTCGACTGTGATCGTGAACGCGCTGTCGGGGTCGTCAATGATCTGATGACGTCCCGGATGCGCCAGTTCGAACATGTTGTCGCCGTCGAACTGCCCGCGCTCTGTGACAGTTTCAACCTGGACGCCGACGCACGGGGCGCGGTGCGGGGATATGCCGAGGAACTGCAGAACTGGCTGGCCGGAATCCTCCGTTGGCATCAGGGAACCCGTCGATACGAGGAAGCTGAACTGCGACACCATCCGGCAGCCGGGACACCTCCGTTCGGCGGCCCCACCGGACGAGGCATCTCGGCGGCCCATAGCGGCTGGATCCGCTCGTCGGACGGCCTGGGTGTGGCCAATCGGTAGAAATACCCTGGAACATCAGAAATATGAGTTAATGTGGATAAAATACCGCCCGGGCTCGAGCCCGAGCCCGGGCGGTCCATGCTGGCGGAATATTGCGACCAAATAGTAGCTGCAAATTATTTGCAATAGGTGCAGCGTATCTGAACAGAAATTCACCGGAGAATGGATAATCAAAGCTAAAGTTGCCTGACCTCTGCACAATCGCAACCCGTTGTTTACTGATCCGAGGAATGCGGGCCATCTCGGCAAATCAGAGTCCATCGCGTAGACCCGCCAGGGGGGCGGGCCGTCGCGAGGGAGACTCCATGTCGGGCGTCCACGGTCCACATGACCACGACCATCACCACCATGACCGACCGGCCGCTGAGGGGCTCGACCTGTCGGTACCAGACGCCGCGCTGTCGCCGTCCGAGCTGAACCGGCGCAGCCTGCTGCGCAGCGCCGGCCTGTTGGGCGCTGGGGTCGCCGCGGGGAGCGTCCTTGGCGGACAGGGTGTCGCACTCGCCGGGTCATCCGACGGGTCCGACCGGCGGGAGCCCGCTGGCGGCTTCCGGTGGCTCGCCGGCGACCACCACATCCACACCCAGTACAGCCCGGACGCAATGTACCGGGTGAGCGACCAGGTTCGGCACGCGTCGCAGAACGGCCTGGACTGGATGGTCATCACCGACCACGGCAGCGTCGCACACGCCAAGTTCGGTGTCGACAAGGTCAACCCGGACATCCTCGCCGCCCGCGAGGACTACCCGCGGACGTTGCTGTTCCAGGGACTGGAGTGGAACATCCCCGCCGCCGAGCACGCGACCGTGTTCGTGGCTCCCGGTCCGAACGAGGTGGCCGTTCTCAAGCAGTTCGAGAACGCCTATGACGGCGTCGTGATGGGCGCGACGGCCGGCACCGCCGCGAACGAGGCGTTGGCGATCTCCGGGCTGTCATATCTCAGTGACGCCGTCCGCCAGGGCCAGGTCTCGGACGCACTGATGCTCGCCAACCACCCGGCCCGCCGGGGTCTCGACTCGCCACACGAGTTCCGCGGCTGGCGCGACAGCGCACCCGACATCGCGATCGGCATGGAGGGGGCGCCCGGGCACCAGGCGCTCGGGATTGCGGCGCCAAACGGTGCCGCCAGCGGCCGCGGGGCATACGATTTCGCGCCGCTGCCCGACTCGTTCCCGGGCTTTCCGATCGAGTACTACCGCACGTTCGGTGGGTTCGACGCCTTCACCGCTACGGTCGGTGGCCTGTGGGACTCCATGCTCGCCGAGGGTCGGCCGTGGTGGATCACCGCGAACTCCGACTCCCACAAGGTGTACGCCGACTGGGCCAAGAACCCCGTCAACAACAACGCCAACGCGCCCTGGGACGCGGCCGGCGACACGTTCAACAACTTCGGCCGCTACGGGGACCCCGTGTACGCGGGCGGAATCGCGTTCAACGGAGACTTCTGGCCGGGCTACTACAGCCGTACCCACGTCGGCGCGGCCCGGTTCGACTACGGCGCGGTGATGGCCGGGATGCGGGCGGGGCGGGTCTGGGTGGATCATGGTGCCCTGATCGACGGCCTCGACCTGCGGGTCCGGCCGTTGGGCTCGGGTCAGCCGGGCACGACCCTCGGCGGCACGCTCAGGGTGCGCAAGGGTGCCGACGTCGAGGTCGTCATCACGATCACGCTCGCGAGCCGGCCGAACTTCGCACAGTTCCTGCCGAAGCTGGCCCGGGTTGACCTCATCGCGGGTGACGTGCTCGGCCCGGTGCAGGATCGCGACAGCTTCACCACCCCGAACACCAAGGTCGTGAAGTCGTTCGACATCAGCGCAGCGACCGGCAGCGTCACCCTCACCTACACCTTCACCGACGTTGCGGCACCGTTCTACCTGCGGGTTCGCGGGACCGACGGCAACCGCACCGCGCCGGGCCTGCTCGGGGCGGCGGTCGACCCCAACGGCCCGCCGATCGACATGGTCGGCAACGCCGACCCGTGGGCGGACCTCTGGTTCTACTCGAACCCGATCTTCGTCACCGCGCCGGGCCCGCTTTCGCCCCCCCACGGGCGGCGATGACGGTCGTCGGCGTCGACACCGACATCCGGTCGCTGTCAGAGATCGACCATCTGGTGCTCGACCTCTGGCGGCGGATCGGCCCGCCGGCCGACGCCTACGCGTGCACGCACATCGTCCGGGTGGGCGTACCGCACTTCGCCGTCTCGTTGACCCTCCCGCCAGGTCTCGTCGACACGGCCGTCGACGGCGTACGCAGCGTCCTGCCGGCCGCCGCCGTCGCCGTTGTCGAGCCGGGAACCCCGACGCCGGCCCTGGGAACGGACAACCCGGACCCGGCGACCGGGGCCATGCTCGCGGCCTGTGATGCCGCCGCGCGCACGGGTGGCCGGGCGGTGCGCTTCCCGGGTGTTGAACGGCTGGTGGGGGATGTCCCGGTGAGCAGCGTGCTCGCCGGGACGGCGATCGACCGGTTCGCGGTCCTCGGCGGTGGTGAGCTGCCGGAAGCGGCGGTGCTGCGGACCCGCGACTTCGTCCGGCCCGAGTGGCGGGGCGAGGAGCTCGTCCTTGCTGTCGGCGCCACCGGACCAGGTCTGGTTGCGCCGTTCGAGGTACCGAACCCGACCCCGTGCTGCGCCTACCACGCCTGAGTCCTGATCCCTGCGTGCCATAACCGGCCGATCAAGGCCCCTGCTGCCATCCGGTGGCAGGGGCCTTGATCGTACTGTCCGTGCACGTCGATACCCGGATCGCAGGAGGGTATCGAAGGAGGGGTATGAATAGTCGGTGCGGCGCAGGCCAGCCGTGCCAGATACGGGAACGCGATCAATCGAACGCGACAGGTGGTGCCCATGGCTCATAAATCAATCGATATCCCGACGGGTTCGGGAGCATCGCCTTCGGGTCTGTCGCCTTCGGGTCGGTCGGTCACGGAACTGGTGGCCCGCAGCGGAGGGCTCAAGGGTGAACTCGTCCATTTTGCGCAGAGTTCGCGATTCGAACGCCAGCTGACGGCCCGGCTGCTGGAAGCTGCCGACCGGCACGGCGGTGCACTCGACGAGAACATGGCGGTCCTCATCATCGACCACTTCGCACTCCAGCAGCGCCTGAGTGATGGTCGTACCGTCGTCGAGCGTTTTGTCGCCCAGCGCCGTCCCCCGCTATCCGAGGATGAGAAGGTGATGGTTCTCGGCTGGCGCAATGTGGTCGAGGGGAGCTTCGAGGTGCAGCAGCCCGACGGTGATGCGTTGGTCGTGCACAACCTCGTCGACGATCTCGTCTACCAGCTGTACTCCAACATGGGCCGCGGTGCCTTCGCCGAGCTGCAACCCGGCATGTTCGTGGTCGGCCGGATCGTCCCTGTCCATCCGGTGCTGGACGCCTGGCTGGTCAGTGGGCATCTCGCCGCGTATCCCCGGTCAGCGGGTCCCCAGCTTGCGCAGGCCGTGGCCGAGGCGGTCGCTACCGTCCCCGAGGTGGCCTTCCGTAATCCGGAAAACCTGGAGCGGGCCTGGGAACTGCAGGCCGAGGATCGGGCCGACTTCATCGCGTACTTCGGCTGCGATCTGGTCATTCTGCCGCCGGATGAAGCCGAGCGCGGTCTGCGGGAATACTGGCGGCGCCGTCAGGAGAAGCTTCTGGAGGGCTTGGAGGGGAAGGCAGCCGAAGGCGCCCGGTCGCTGGCGCTCGCTCCCGAGCAGCTGTTTCAGTTGCCTGACGATCTGCGCTCTGCCGACACCGTCGCCATCGTCTATGACGAGACCGAAGGACTCAGCTTCTATGGTGATTATGGCCATCTCGATGCCCTTTTCGCAGATCCCTCCCTCGCTCGAGACCGAGACCACGCGGCGCGGCTGCGTGCATACCTGCGGGACGACAGCGTGTCGCCGTCGGCCATCCGGCGTCTTGTGGCGCGTCATCCAGCGGAGGTGAATCGGGTCTTTCGTGCCGTCCTCGGTAAGTCGCAGTTCAGCTGGGAGCGGGACGGGGAGGCGTTGTTGCGTCGCCGGAAGAAGGAGTTCTTCGAACGGGAGCCGCGTCCCGGCTTCGCGCCAGTCGGCGACCGCGTGGCCGAACTGCTCCGCGCGGGCCGTTGATCTCTTCGACAGGGGCATCCGTCACTGGCAGCCGTGGTCGGTCTTCCTCCGGAGGTAGCTGCGCACTGTGACTCCTGGGACGGTCTCGGTGCTGTCCAGGCGGAAGCCGTCGGCATTCACGGCCCGGATGAAGTCCGCCTGCACAGCGCCGACCCAGGCGGTGCGGTCATGGCTGCTCACCAGCCATATCCGGCGGTAGCCACACAGCTCCGAGGCTGCCTGCCTGACCTCGGCCGCGGGTCCGCCGGGGGTGGGCCTGTCGTAGAGGGAACGGCCGCCGTCGACGCGCGGAACCAGGGAGCGCGGCAGCGGGTCGCTGTGGTCTCTGGCGTAGAAGGTGAACGGCGCATAGCCGGCCGGGTTGAAGAAGGCGATTGCGTCCTTTCGGTCTGACCGGTCTGACCGGTCTGACCGGTCGACGACGAGCCGTGCGGCAGCGCGGAAGTCCTCCGGCGGGGGCGTGCCGTAATACGCGCGTACGGATATCAGCGCAAAGGCGACGGTCACGGCCAGGATCGGGCCTCGCGCGACGAAGCGGGGGAGCCGCGCCATACCGAATGCGGCCAGCAGGGTCAGGCCGGGAACGGTGACGATCAGGTAGCGCGGGAGAAACAGGGGAGCGAGAAACACGGATGCGATGACGTTGGCGAGAAGCGAGCCGAATCCCACGACAAGTGTGAACCACATCGGCCGGGAGCGCCATCCCAGCAGTACGCCGAGGGCCATGCATGCGCAGTAGAGCCAGAGCAACGGCGAGGTCCCGACGGCTCCGACTGTTTCCGCAACGGTTGGTGTGAGACGGGAAGCGCGTAGCGGCGGCACCCATGACAGCCGGGTCGAACCCTGGCGGTGCAGCACCCAGAACAAGGGTGCGCACCCGATGGCCTGGAGCACAACGCCGGGCGACAGGCATGCGGCTTTCGTCCGGAACAGAAGCGTGACCGCGACGATCTCGCAGGCCACGGTGAAAGTAGCGACGACGTGCGAGTAGATGGCGGCTGAGCAGGCCAGTCCCCACATGACGGACAGGCCCGGGCGGGACGTGTCGAGCAGCCTGCACACCAGGTAGAGCGTCAGCGTGACGAGAAAGAGAGTCAGGCCGTAGGATCGATCCTCCTGACCGTAGTGAATGGCAAAGGCATTGACCGCGATCAATAGCCCGGCAATAATCCCGGTTGTTTCACCGAGGAGACGTCGTCCCGTCGCAGCGAGCAGCGGTATCGTCGCAACGACTGCTATACCGGAAAAAGCCCTCGACCATGTTACGTCGTCGCCGGCGGTGGTCCACAGCTTCAACAGGACGGTATACAGACCCATGTTGGTCTCGTGGTCCCGGACGAAAGCCCACATCGGCCCCCAGCTGGTGGAGACCAGCCCGACCGTGACCCCCTCGTCGAACCAGAGACTTTTCCGGCCTGTGTTGTGGAAGACGAGGAGCGAGGATATAACCGTTGTCAGCAGCACGCAGACCTGGAATCGTGCGGTCGCCGGGCCGGGCGGATCCTTCATGATCGCCAGGGGCCACCCGCGCCCCCGCGCATTCGCCACGACCAACGGATCGTCGGGCACGGCGAAAGGGCTTCTCATCGGGTCCGACGATAGGGCTCCGGAAAACCCGAACCAGTCTCAACGCGCCGACACGACAAAACCTCCGGTGGTGGACCGCGGGACGGACAGGGCACGGGCGCAGTTGCTTGTCAGCAGGTTAGTTGCTTGTCGGCAGGCCATGAGGGCGCGTAACGCCCGGGTGGGACGACTGGTGTGGTGTTGTCATCGAATAGTTTACACGATCAATACCTTCTGTACATGCTCTGGCTACCGACTGGCAATCTGGCGATGTGAAGTTTTTTTCGCTACAGATGCACCATTTGGTGCGTTGCCGGAAGTAGATCGCATCTCACCGAGCCGGGGAGCTCTTCGGCCGCGGAAAGGACGCACATGATCGCCATCCAGCACGTGACCCGGCAGGCTGCTGCCCGCCTGCTCATGATCGCCGTTCTCGCTCTCGGGGTCGCCGGCGCCACGCTTTCGGTCACCCATCCCAACTGGTTCAGCGGATCCACCGCCGACGCCGGGGTCATGCAGATCGGCCCGGTCAAGCCGGGCACTCCCACCGGCCCCATCATCGTCAGCACGAAGTGACCTTTCCGGGTCGCTGATCGGCCGGGAGTCCGGGAGTCCGGGAGCCGGGGAGACGAAATACTCCCCGACTCCCGGACAAGCCGCGGCGGGAACGGCGGGAACAGAATCGACGGACGTTCGGGGGCAGCTGGTGGGGGCAGTCATGGCGGAGGCGGTCATGGTGGCGCCAGCCGAAGCCAGCTCCCGACACCCGACGAGCACCGACCCCGAAGGTGTTCCGCCTCGCCGTCGGCAACGAATCCCGGCCGCCGTTTTCACCGTGCTGGCCGTGCTGGTGGGCGTTGTGGAACGGCCGCAGCTCCTGGCCGGTTTCTTCATCTGCGCGCTGCTGTTCATTCCGCTTGAACAACTGCTGCCTCTTGTCCGTCGGCGCCGGCGGGAGGACTGGTATGTGGACGTCGCGCATACCTTCGCGAACCGGCTGCCGATCACCGTCGTCTCCACCGCTGTTCTCACCGTCCTCGCGCCCGCCGTGCACCACGCCTGCCCGCAAGCCGTGCGAGAACTGCTGCTGCGCCAACCCGGCTGGTGTCAGTTCATCATCATCCTGCTGCTGGCGGACCTGGCGAATTACGCCGCACACCGGGCACTGCACGAGCTGCCCCCGCTGTGGCGGCTGCACGCGGTTCATCACTCCAGCCGCGAGCTCGACTGGCTGTCCACGAGCAGAGGTCATCCGCTGGATCAGATCGTCAACCTGACGGCAATCGTCCTACCGCTGTACGCGGTCGGTTTTGATCTGACCTTCTCATCCCTGTTCGTCGCCTTCCAGTTCTACTTTCCGTTCCTCGCCCATGCCAACACGCGGCTCACCCTGCGTCCGCTCAGCGTCGTCTTTGTCACGCCGGCCTTCCATCACTGGCACCATGCCGATACTCCCGAGGCGGTCAACCGCAACTACGGCGCCGTCTTCTCCTTCTGGGACACCCTGCTGGGCACCCGCTACCTGCCCGCGGGGACACCGCCGGCCTACGGGATACCGCAGGACATGGCGCCATCCTGGGCCGGCCAACTTGTTGCACCGTTCCGACCACGCCGAACAGGCGTATCGAAGTTGTCGGACGTCGTCGCTACGGTGCCCTGTGTCGTCACACCGATGGAAGGGGACACCGTGACCCGAACCGACAGGGCCGTGACCAGCGAGCGCGCCGACCTGCTGGAGACGTTGGCCAAGCACCGGTACTTCCTGCGCTACACGGTCCGCGACCTGACCGACGATCAGGCCGCGCAGCGCACCACCGTGAGTGAGTTGTGCCTGGGCGGTCTGATCAAACACGTCGCGTTCACCGAACGGGGTTGGATCGCCTTCATCATCGAGGGCCCGTCGGCGATGGAGCAGTCGCCCGCGAAGCTGACGGAGCGGTCCGAGGCGTTTCGCATGCTGGCCGGGGAGAGCCTGCCAGGGCTGCTCGACGAGTACGAGCAGGTGGCGCGCCGGACCGATGAGCTCGTGGTGGCGTTGCCTGATCTCGATGTCTCCCAGCCGCTGCCCGAGGCTCCGTGGTTCGAACCGGGCGCGCGCTGGTCGGCCCGCCGGGTGTTGCTCCACGTGATCGCGGAGACTGCCCAGCACGCTGGTCACGCCGACATCATCCGCGAGGCCCTGGACGGCGCCACATCGATGGGGTAGTTGGATCGGGTAACAGTTCGGGTCCCGCGGATCAGCGGGCGGATCAGCCGCGAGGTAGCCGGTCCCGGCCGGTGGGTCGCTGCGTCCTAGAGTGCACCCAAAGAGCCCAGGGGTGGGATTCGATGTTGGTTTCGATGTTGGTACAGACAGGCGGCGGAGGTCTCCCGCTCCAGGGACGAGTCGCACTCGTGACGGGCGCAGGGCGGGGGCTGGGCGCAGCCCACGCCCGGGCACTCGCGGCGGCCGGCGCCGCGGTGGTCGTCAACGATGTCGGTGCCAGTATGGACGGCAGCGAGCGCGGTATGGCCGTCGCTGACGGCGTCGCCGCGGACGTGCTCGCACAGGGTGGACAGGCTGTCGTCGACCATTCGGACATCTCCACGTTCGCGGGAGCGGCCGCCGCCGTTGCGTGCGCGGTGGACGCCTTCGGCCGGATCGACATCGTGGTGAACAACGCCGGGATCGTGTCACCCGGCACGGTCGAGGACATCGAGGAGGCAGCGCTGCAGCGGCTGCTGGCCGTACATCTCACCGGCAGCGTCGGTACGATCAGGGCTGCGTTCCCGACGATGCGCGCCCAGCGGTACGGCCGGATCGTGAACACCATTTCGGAGGCCGCGCTCGACACCCGCATGGCCGACAGCGTCGGGTACAGCTCCGCGAAGGCCGCGATCTGGGGACTGACCATGGCCACCGCCAAACAGGGCGCGCCGTACGGGATCACCGCCAACGCTGTCTCGCCGGGGGCGCTGACCAGGATGTCGGAGAACTTCCTCGCGTCGGCCGGACCGCAGGGCAGTGGTGCTGCCGTACTCGACCTCTCCCCGGAACATGTCTCCCGCGTCGTCGTGCGACTCGTCGCGCCGGACGCGGCCGACGTTACCGGACGGGTGGTGCACGCCGCCGGCGGTCAGGTACGCGAGTATGTGCTTCGCCGGACCGGCGACACCGACCTGGTCCGCCGTCTCACCACCCCCTGGCCGCAGCCCAGCTCCTCGGGCTGAGCCGACTTCGGACGAACTGAACAAGGCGGGATCACGATCATGGGATTACTGGACGGCAAGGTCGCTTTCGTCACCGGCGCAGCTCGCGGTCAGGGCCGCAGCCACGCGGTGCGGCTCGCCCGCGAAGGCGCGAGGATCATCGCGGTGGACATCGCGGGCCCGGTGTCGCCCGCCAACGTCTACCCAGCCGCGACATCAAAGGATCTTGACGAGACCGTACGTCTGGTCGAAGCCGAGGACCAGCCAATTCACGCCCGGCAGGCCGACGTCCGCGACTCGGCCGCGCTGGTGGCTGTGCTCGCAGACGGTGTCGCCGAGTTCGGCGGCCGACTTGACGTCGTCGTCGCCAACGCCGGGATCAGCAACTGGAGCCGGTTCTGGGAAATGCCTGACGAGCAGTGGCAGACCGTGATCGACGTTAACCTCACCGGAGTGTGGCGGACCCTCAAGGCCGCGGTTCCGTACATGATCGAGGCGGGCAACGGCGGGTCGATCATCACAGTCAGTTCGGTGGCGGGGATCAAGTCGTTACCGGCTCAGGCGCACTACAGCGCGGCCAAGCACGGCGTCGTCGGACTGACCAAGGCTGCGGCCATCGAGCTGGGGGAGTTCCGCATCCGCGTGAACTCGGTGCATCCCTGGGGAGTCGCGACTCCGATGAGCGAGGATCCGACGATTCACAAGGTCCTGGCCGACCACCCCTCGTACGCGGCGTCGTTCGCCAGCCTCTTGCCCGACCTGCCCATCGCAGACTCCGATGACATCTCGGATGCGGTCGTCTGGCTCGCCTCGGATCTGTCCCGGTCGGTCACCGCAACGCAGCTCACCCTCGACATGGGGGCGACCAAGGTCTGACCAAGGTCCGATCAAGATCGGTTGATGATCACATCAGGCACCGTGCCGGAGCCAGGAGCGGATGTCAGGTTCCGGTGCGCCGGATTCGCGGCCGGTCCCAGCCGGCGGGCAGGGCGGTCGGCGTCTGCCAGGACGGTTCGGGGCGGAAATCGCACCAGGTGCCGTCGAACGGAAACCGTCCCTCCTCGACGCGTCCGACCACCTTTTCGCCCTCGGCCCGTACCGCTGCTGCGTCGGTCACCCAGTAGTGCTCGGGGAAGGCGAGGCGCTCGTCGAGTTCGTCCTCGTCCTTCCACTCCCAGTTGCGGTCCGGATAGACCCAGATGTCGAGGTCGTGGTCACAGCCGTCGACTCCGGCGAGCGCACTGTCGCCGTCGCGCCAGCGGGCGACGGGTTCTTCGAGGTTCACGTACCAGGCTGCAAAGGCGCTGCGAGCGTCCCAGAACCACCACACCGAATGCGCCTGCCGCGGTGGGATCAGCATGAAGATGTTCGGACCGTGCCATCCGGTCGTGGTCAGTTCGGTGGGTTGACGCACCCATTCGGCGAAGGGCATGTCGCGGATGCCACGGCCGTCCTGACTCATCCTGATCGCGATGGGACCACCGTGGGGAATCCACAGCCGCAGGCCACGCTCGTCATCGCCGACGACGATAGCCGAGCGGACGAGAACCAGGGCGTCTCCGGTGAACATCCGGTGCAGGATCGGCTGTCCGGGCTCAAATGCGACATCCACCATGGTCACGGCCTAGACCATATCTAAGGGCTTCACACCCGCTTCCCGCTACCGGTTGGTGTCAGGGAATGCCGCC
>NZ_CAUVXP010000024.1:0-599 GCF_963555955.1 Protofrankia sp. Cas3 | reverse complement strand
TGTGGTGGGCTTCGCACCAGCCGGGGGGTCGGTCGCAGCCCGGGTAGGTGCAGCAGCGGTCGCGGGCGATCAGGGCGCGGCGTAGGGCGGGGGGCACGATGCGTTGGGTGCGGCCGACGTCCAATGGCACGCCGGTGGGGTCGAGGAGGAGGCGGACGAGTTCGGCGTCGCACAGGAGCCGGGCGAGGACGGTGGCGGGTAGGGGGAGGCCCCAGCCGTTGTCCGCGGGTGGCGCGCCGGGTTGGCCGAGGAGCGCGGGTAGGGGTGCCAGGACGGTGACGTGGGGGCGGTAGCCGCCGTGGGTGGGCAGGGTGTCGGTGTGCAGCGCCCGGGTGATCAGTTCGATGAGGGCGTCGGCGCGGCGTCGGGCTGGGGAGCGGCGGTCCCGTTCCCCGCCGCCGGTGCCAGCCGTGCCGCTGTCAGCCGTGCCGCCCGTGCTGTCGGCACTCCCCGCGCTCTCGGCACCGCCCGCATTGTCGGGGCTGTCGGCGCCAGCACCACCGGGGTTGGCCGCACCACCGGGGTTGGCCGCAGTGTCGGGGTTGGCGGGGCGGGGGGCGGTCAGCGGGTCGAGGGCGGCCCGCAGGATCGCGGCGGCT
>NZ_CAUVXP010000023.1:0-48525 GCF_963555955.1 Protofrankia sp. Cas3 | reverse complement strand
GCTCTGATCCGCGCAGCACACGGCCCCTGCGGCGTCAACCGGCCATGGCGGTACCGCAGGGCGGGAGGTGAAGATCCGCACGGAACAGGTCTCAATCACGCAACGCACTGAATTCTATGATCAACGTGCGGCCAGGCCGGCAACGGTCTGCGGAACGCCCTCGAACGCGCCGACCGGCGCGAGTCGACCATCCTGCCCCACCGCCCAGCCGAGAACCCGGCGGCCGTCGGTGTCGATCGCGTACAGGTAGCGGCCGTCGGAGGTGATGGCCTCGTCACGGATGCCCTTCGCATCCCTCCCGGTCGAACCCGCCACCGGTTCGAGGAGCGTGAGCCCTCCATCGTTGTCGACCTGATAGCTCGAGACCGTTCCATCACCGAAGTTCGTCACGTAGGCGAACCGCCCGTCCCTGGTCACGGCGGCCCAGCAGACCTCGCTACGGGTGTCGCCGACCGAACCACTCACCGCAGCGAGCCGGCCCGCGCCCGCCACGGCATACGAGGAAGCCGCCGCGGCACCGGCCTCACCACCGAAGGCCTCAGTCACGATCATCGAGCCCTGCGGGGTGAAATCGAAGCCGTAGGGAGTCCGCCCAGCGGCCGGGATCGTCGTGGGACCATCGGCATAGCCGCGCTCGTCGATCCGATAAGCGCTGATGCTGTTCGTCCCACGTTCGGTGACCACCAGCGTCCGGCCGTCCGGGCTGAAGGACACCTGGGCCGGATCCGCGTTGCCGGCGCTCAGGGACCTCGCCGAGCCCTCGAGCGGGGTCAGCCTCCCGTCCCGAAGGCGAAAACCACTGATGTTCGGCGTGCCGTTGTTGAGCACGTAGACGAGGTCGCCGTTCACCGCGACGCTCGTCGGCCTGGCACCACCGGAGGAGACACGATCGGAGAGCCGCAGCCTGTCGTCCTCCGCCATGAGCAGGGACAGGTCATCGCTGCCGGCGTTCGTGATCAGGAGCCACCGACCGTCGTCGCTGAGAACAACGGAACTCTGCGACGGCAGGTGCGGAGTTCCGGTTCCGCGGCCGCCGGTCTCGAAACGCCCCAACGGAGCAAGCATGCCGTCCGCGGAACGCCTGAAGGCGACAGCCTCGTTCCTGGCAACATCATTGGTCTGGACGTACACGGCAGCGCCCATCGCGCTCCGATTACCTACACGTTCAGTCATCGTTCTCCTTCGAGCTCATGGGCATCGAATTTCAGGTTCCCGATGAGCCCACATCTACCCGTACCCGGTGAGGCCACAAACCCGACGGCGGAGGAACGCGGTATCCATCGTGAAAAAGCCCAGGCCAGGACACCGGATACCGGTACCTGCAGAAACGTGCGCCACGATGCGTCCGCCCGTCGGGGCGCTGGATCATTCCGGCACGATGCAGGATCCGCCAGACCGTAACGACCCGACCGGATAGCCCAGCCCGACGGGCTCGCCCTGGATCCGGCGGTGACGCGAGGTGCGTACCCCAGCCCAGCCCCGCGACGCCGCGTCCCCTGTTGCCGGTCGCTCGTAGTCCAAAGTTGGTTAGATGAAGACGATGCCGAGCGAGCCGATGACCGCCCGCGGGCGCGCGAGTCGCGAGCGGATCGTCGCGCGCGTTGCGGACGTCGTCGCCGAGCACGGTGTGCGGGCGGTAAGTCTGGAGCAGGTGCTGGCCGCGGCCGGGGCGAGCAAGAGCCAGCTCTACCACTACTTCGGCGGCCGGGACCAGCTTATGGAGGCGGCGGTGGCATACCGGTGCGAGCAGGTCGTCGCGAGCCTGACGCAGGCGTTCGCCGCAGTGGCGACGATGGCGGACCTCGAGCGCGTGCTGGCGGGTTTCGTCGCCGCCTACGAGCAGGACCCGTCCGGATGCCCGATCGGGACGCTGGCCAGCGACGTCGCCGGACACCACGAGGGAGCCCGCGAACGGGTCGTCGACGCGTTCGCCGCGTGGGAACGGCTGTTCTCCGACGCGTTCGAGCGGATGCGGGCGGCGGGTGAGCTGCGGGCGGACGCCGCACCCGGCCAGCTCGCCACAGCCGTGCTGGCGGGTCTTGAAGGCGGCATGCTCCTGAGCGAAACCCGCCGCGACGGCACGTCGCTGCGGATCGCGGTGGACGCGGCGCTCACGTTCGCGCGCACGTTCGCCACGGTCTGACCGCCCACCGGACTGGACGGAATCGTCCAGTCCGGTCTAGCCTTCGCTGGACGATTCCGTCCAATCTGAAGGTGGTCGATGAGCGTCCCGTCCGATTCAGTCCTTGCCACCCGCCGCGGCGTACTCACGCTGGGGCTGCTGTGCACGGTCCAGTTCCTCGACATCGTCGACTCCTCGATCATGAACGTCGCGTTGCCGTCGATCCGCCGCGACCTGGGCTTCTCCCAGCAGAACCTGCAGTGGGTACTGTCCGGCTACGTCGTGACCTACGGCGGGTTCCTCCTGCTCGGCGGCCGAGCGGCGGACGTGCTCGGCCGCCGCCGCGTGCTGGTCGCGGGCACGACCGTGTTCGCGGTCTGTTCGCTGGCCGGCGGCCTCGCCACACACTCAGGGACGCTGATCGCAGCGCGGGTCGCCCAAGGCATCGGCGCGGCGCTGATGGCACCCGCCGGACTGTCGATCCTGACCACCACCTTCACCACCGGCCGTGACCGCACCCGGGC
This sequence comes from Protofrankia sp. Cas3, assembly GCF_963555955.1. Taxonomy (NCBI): domain Bacteria; kingdom Bacillati; phylum Actinomycetota; class Actinomycetes; order Frankiales; family Frankiaceae; genus Protofrankia; species Protofrankia sp. Cas3. The sequence continues at coordinate 45,879 of NZ_CAUVXP010000023.1, read as the reverse complement.
GCTCGGCGTGTGGGGCGCGATGAGCGGGCTGGGTGCCGCCGTCGGCGTGTTCCTCGGCGGCATGCTCTCGCAGGGGCCCGGCTGGCGGTGGGTGCTCTTCGTCAACATCCCCGTCTGCGTCCTCGTCGGCGCCGCCGCGTTCCGCCTCGTTTCGGCCGAACGGGCCCGCGGGCCGCGCGCCGGCTTCGATGCCGGCGGGGCGATCCTGGTCACCGGCGGGATGCTGCTGGGCCTCTACGCGCTGGTGAAAGCGCCCGACGCCGGCTGGGTCACCGCGCACACGATCGGCGAGCTGGCATGCGCGGCCGTGCTGCTCGCCGCCTTCGCCGCCAACGAACGCCGCGTCCGCGACCCGCTGTTCCCGTTCACCCTGTTCCGCGTCCCGGGGCTGGCGGCGGCGGACGCCACCCAGCTGCTCGCCTTCGCCGGCTTCCTGTCGATGTTCTTCTTCCTCACCCTCTACATGCAGAACGTGCTCGGCTACTCCCCGATCCGCGGCGGGGCCGCCTACCTGCCCGTGACCGCCGGCATCATGCTTGCCGCGGGAGTGTCGACCCAGCTCGTCGGCCGTCTCGGAACCCGGCCGATCATCACCGGCGGTGCGCTGATCGCCGCCGGTGGGATGTACTACCTGTCCCGCGCGCCGGTCCACGGCTCGTACCTCACCGACCTGCTACCCGGCCTTCTGATCATGTCGGTGGGGCTCGGTGCCGTGTTCGTCACCGTCACCACCGCCGCCAACGCCGGTGTCCCCGCCGACCAGGCCGGGCTCGCCGCCGGCCTGCTCAACACGTCCCTGCAACTCGGCTCCGCGCTCGGGCTCGCCGTCTTCTCCGCGCTCGCCACCGCCCGCACCCACCACCTGCTCGCCGGCCACACCGCCCCGCAGCAGGCGCTCGCGTCCGGTCTTGCGCGAGCGCTGCTCGCCGGCAGCCTGTCCGTTCTCGCCGCCGCCCTGATCGCCCTGCGTGCCCCCAACATCAGCCCACAAGACGCCCACCCCGCGCCCGCACCCGACGCCGGCACCCGACGCCTCCTGCGCCCCGCGGCCGAACCAGCCGAATAGGCCGCACCCGGACCTACCCGCCCGCTCGCACACCGACGACGAGGACCCGTCATGACCACGACCACCACCCCGACGACCCAGACCTACCGGGTCTTCATCCGCGCCACCCCGCAGCAGATCTGGGACGCGATAACCAAACCCGAATTCAGCCCCGGCTATCTTTTCGGCGCACTGGTCGAAACCACCGGGACAGTCGGCTCACCGTTCCGCTACCACTCGCCCGACCGTACCGCCCTCTGGGGCGACGAGACCGTCCTCGACGCCGACCCGCCACACCGCCTCGTCGTCGGCTACCGCGCGCTCTACGACCCCGATCTCGCCACCGAAGCCCCCAGCCGGGTCAGCTGGCACGTCGCCTCCGAAGAAAATCGAGTCAGCCTGCTCACCGTCACCCACGACCGTCTCGAGGGCGCCCCCAAGACCGCCGCGCGCGTCGCCGACACCGGATGGATGCGCGTCCTGTCCGGCCTCAAAACCCTGCTCGAAACCGGCGAACCGCTGAACGCCGGCTGACCTGCGGCCCCCTGGGGGTTCGCCGCACCGTCCACGCCGCGGGAATCCTGCCGCGGAGGCCACGGCTACGTGCGACCGAACACCCTCATACAAATAGATCTTCGCAGATTGATCGTCTGACCGGGCGCGAGGCGATGCTGCCCGTGCTCGTCGTCGATCGGCACGAGCGATCGGGGAAGGCCGAGCCTTCGGTCAGGGAGACGGCGTACCAGCCACGCGACGGCGGAGGTGCGCGGTGACGGTGAGGGCAACCATCGTGGTCAGGGCGATGAGCCCGGGGAGCGCGCCGTCACCGGCCGGCCAGTCCAGCCCGGCGCCGTCGGCGGCCCAGAACACTCCGAACGAGGTGGTCAGGACACCGACCACAAATGTGATCGTGTTTTCCGGGATGCGGGTCAGGGGCCGCACGACCGCCGCCCCGACGGCGGTCACGGTGAGCACGGCGCATCCGGCGGCGGCCGCGGTCAGCGGTGTGCGTCCGCTGGTGGCGCCGGTGGTGACGACGATGAGCGCGACCTCAAGGCCTTCCAGCAGGACGGCCTTGAACGCGAGAGTGAAACCGTAGCCATCGAGGTGACCACCGACGGGTCCGGCGTCGACGGCGGCGGCCTGGTAGCGGGTGAACACGGCCTGTTCGTCGCGCAACGGTTTGCTCCCGGCGGCACGCAGGACCGCTTTGCGTAGCCACCCGACGCCGACGGCGAGCAGCAGCACCCCGACGACCAGCCGGAGCGGAGCCAGTGGGACGCGGGCGAGCGCCGGTCCGGCCGCGGCGACCACGACCGCCAGGACCGCGGTCCCACCGGCGGTACCGAGCAACACCGGCCGCCAGCCGCGGCTGATCCCGACGGCCAGCACGATGGTGAACGCCTCCACCGCCTCGACCGTGCAGGCGAGGAACGTCGTGGCGAACAGGAGCGGGGCGTTCACCGGCCCGGCCCCGAAGGTGGCGTGTCCGGCCGGTCGGGATCGGCCGCCGCGGCGGGATCGGCCGCCGCGTTGGGATCGGCCGCCGCGTTGGGATCGGGATCGGCGGCCGGATCGTGCCGGGCGCGGTAGCGGTGCGCGGCGAACAGCCCGGCGGCGAACACCAGCAGCAGCCCGGTGGACGCCCAGCCGGCCGCCTTCTCAACCTTTGCGTAGGAGGCGCCGGCGGCGTAGCCGAGCAGGGTGAACCCGAGGAAAACCGCGGCCTCGGCAAAGGCGAGGACACCGACAAGAGCGTAGGCGGCCGGGCCGTGCAGGACCAGGAGATGCCCGAGCAGCCCCCCACCCGCCGCGGTGATCATGGTGATGGCGGCGGTCATCGCAGCCACCGGGCACACAGAACATGGATGAGGGGGGCCATGGTTAGTGGGGCCAGCCGTGCATGGCGAGTTCGAACAGCCGCTCAACCTCGCGGCCCGCCTCGACCGCACATACGGCGGCGATCAGGCCGAGGGCGGCCGGAACCACGGCCTGCCCCCACCGCGGCGGTGGGGGCAGGGCGAGGAGCGCGGCGACCCGGCGCGACACCGCATGCTCGTGGAACGCCAACGCCGAGGGCGCAGCCGCGTCGGTGTCGATGGTGGCCAGGGCGGCCCGCGCGAGCGCCACCGCGGCGAGACCACGGTCGGCGACCGCGGTGGCGGCGTCTTCATCGGCCCACCGCTCCAGGGTGTAGTCGCAGTCGGCGACCAGCGGCCACAGCAGCGGGTTCAGACCGGCCGCGAGACGAACCAGCAGCCGATAACCCAGATGGGCATGACGCAGATGGCAGTGTTCGTGCGCGAGTAGGACCCGCCGCTCCGCCGCGGTCAGGGCACGCAGCAGCGACGAGGTCACCACCACCCGGCCGGGTAGCCCCGGCACGGCGAGCGCCCGCGGCGCCGGATCGTCGACGACGACCAGACCGCCGCCGGTCGCCGGCGGACAGTGCCGGGCGGTGCGCAGCAGCCAGCCGACGTCCCGGCCGCAACGCAGCACCGAGACCATCATGGTGGCCGCGGCGACGACGACCAGAACCGTGGCAAGGGTAGCGATCATCGGGGACACCGGGTCGTGCGCGGCCAGGACCGGGCCAGACCAGTGCCCGAGCCGTCGCACCAGGGGAAACTGGCCGATCAGCGTCCAGGCCAGCAGGGCCAGATCCCACGCCCACCCGCAGCCGGCGGTGACCGCGGCGGCGGCCAGGACGGCCGCGGCCCGCCGTGGCGGGAGCCGCCGTGCGGCGGCCGGGGCCACGGTCGCGAGCAGCACCGAGGCGGCCAAAGCCAGGTAGACACTGATCCACATTGCTAGGCCCCGCCCCGCCCGCCGTCGGACCGGCCGGCGTGGTGCGGACCGGCGGCGGGCGGACCGGCGACGGGCAGGGTCTGGGCGGCCAGCAGGGATCGCAGGACCGCGCCTTCGGCGGGGCTGAGTTGTTCGACGAACCGCTGCAGCACCGCGGTCGGGGTCTCCCCCCGGGTCAGCAGGGTCTTCATCTGGCGGGCGGCGAGTTCCTCCCGCGCGGCCACCGCCCGCCAGGCGTAGCCACGGCCGGTCGGTATCCGTTCCGCCAGGCCCTTCTCCGCCAACCGGGTGAGGATTGTCGTCACCGTCGTATAGGCGAGATCGCCGCCGAGGGACTGCTGGATCGCGGCCGGGGTCACCGGCTCGTCGCTGGCCCACAGCGCGGCCAGGACCTCGCTTTCCAGCGCGCCCCGTGCCCGGCGGGCCCGCCGACTCTCACTCCGGTCGCCCATGCAACCCCCCGCCATCCCATATCTACGACGTCTCGTCGTAGCATACGACAACGTCGTAGTAGTCTACCGGAAGTAGTGGCTGCATCACGTTCAGCGCGCGCAGAGAGGGGACGGTGTGACCAGCGACGAGGACCGCGTCGAGACCGATGCACCCGGGCGTGCCCGCCGGCGGGATGACACACCCGCCGCCCGACCCCCCGGCCGCCCGTCATGGCGTGGACGGATGCGGTGGCCGCACCACCGGGACTCGGTGTGGTCGCTGGCCGCCGTGGTGTTCGTCGTCGTCTTCGTCGGTGTCGGTCTCCTCCTCGCCGGGCTCCACCTCGAACCCCACGCAGTCAACACCCCCGACTTCCCCCATGTCGGAGCCGCGCTCCTGGGCGCGGGAGTCGGCATCGTCGCCGCCGGCGGTCTCCTCGCCGTGCTCCTACGCCACCTCCGACGCGTGGACCCGACCACACGCCACCCCTGCGACACCCCCGGCACGGACACCCGCCGCGACGGGTCGACATCCCCCGCCCACACCGAAAGGAGACGAGAGAAACCGTGAGTGACCTCACCTACACCCAGTCGATTATCACCGGATTATTGCAAGGTGTGACCGAACTGTTCCCGGTGTCCAGCCTCGGGCATTCCGTGTTGGTCCCCGCGATGATCGGTGGAAGCTGGAAACACCTCGTCACCGAATCGGCGACCTCCACCAGCGAACAGTCGCCCTATCTGGCGTTCATCGTCGCGCTGCACGTCGCGACCGCCGTCGCGTTGCTTATCTTCTTCCGCTCCGACTGGGCCCGCATCATCCGCGCCCTGGTCCACACAGTCCGCACCCGCACTGTGACCACTGCGGACGAGCGACTAGCCTGGCTGATCATCATCGCCACGGTCCCGGTCGGACTCGCCGGCCTGGCGTTGGAACACACCTTCCGGACCCTGTTCGCCAAACCGCTGGCCGCCGCGCTGTTCCTCACCCTCAACGGCGTCATCCTCCTCGGCGGCGAGTCCCTGCGCCGCCGCAGCGAGGCACGAGCCCGCCAGACCCAGGACGTCCCGACCATCCCGCTCGCCGTCCGCGAACAGACCCGAACCCGCGTGACCCAGGACGCCCCGACCGTCCCGGTCGCCGTCCGCGGACAGACCATGGCCCCGGCCAACCGCCCGGTAGCCCACCACGCGGCGCCGTCGCACGGCGGCCTGGTCGTCGCCGAGCACCGCAGCCTCGACCGACTCGCCTACCGGGAAGCCGGCGTCATCGGCCTGTTCCAAACCCTCGCGCTGTTCGCCGGCATCTCCCGGTCCGGGATCACCATGGTCGGCGGGCTGCTGCGCGGCCTCGACCACGAGGACGCCGCCCGGTTCTCCTTCCTGCTCGCCACCCCCGTCATCCTCGCCGCCGGCGTCCTGAAACTCCCCGCCCTCGCCGGTGGCGCCGGCAGCCACATCCACGGCCAGGTCATCGTCGGGATGCTCGTCGCCGGCACCGCCGCCTACCTGTCCCTGCGGTTCCTCACCCACTACTTCCAGACCCGTACCCTCACCCCGTTCGCCGTCTACTGCCTCGTTGCCGGGGGCCTTGCCACCCTGCGTTTCACCATCGGCAGTTGACGGCGACCGGCACGGCCAGGGCGGTGATCCGACGCCGTGCTCCTCAACGGGGGAAACGCCGGCGGTCTCGCGGCCTGTCGCCGCTCTCCTCCTGCCCGTCCGGTGCCCGGACCTGGCCGCACGCCATCTGTCCCGCCGTGGCGACCCGCCGCGGCCAACCCACAAGAAAGAGAGAGGGCGTATGACGCCTGTCGTGCCAGCGGTGGAAGCCACCGGCCTGGTCAAACGTTTCGGTGGCCTCACCGCGGTCGCCGAGGTCGACCTGCGCGTGGACGTCGGCGAGGTCTACGGCATCCTCGGCCCCAACGGCGCCGGAAAGACCACATTCCTGCGGATGCTGTTCGGGCTCATCCGCCCCGACGCCGGCACCCTGCGGGTATTCGGCCGGACCTGGGCGCAGGCCGGCCCCCGCACCCTCGACGGGGTCGCGGGATTCATCGAAAGCCCCCGCTTCTACCCCTACCTGTCCGGCCGGCGCAACCTGACGCTGCTCGCCGGCCTCGACGCCGGTGATACCACCGACGCCGCCGGACGCATCGACAGCGTCCTCGACCTCGTCGACCTCGCCGGCCGGGCCGGCGACAAGGTCCGCGGCTACTCCTTCGGGATGCGCCAACGCCTCGGTGTCGCCGCCGCACTACTGCGCGACCCCCAGCTACTCGTCCTCGACGAACCCGCCAACGGCCTGGACCCCGCCGGGATCCGCGACATGCGCGCCCTGGTCAAACGCCTCGCCGCCGGCGGACTCACCGTGCTGCTGAGCAGCCACAACATGGACGAGGTCGAGGAGATCTGCGACAACGTCACCATCATGCGCACCGGCCGGGTCGCCTACCACGGCTCCATCACCGACCTACGCACCCAGGCCCCCGACCCGGCCCACCGACTGGCCACCAGTAACGACGACCATGCGCTGCGCCTCGCGGCCGCGCACCCCGGGGTAACCGTCGCCCCGCACCCCGCCGGCGGGCTTGCGCTGCACGCCCAACCCGACCAGGTCGACGCCTACACCATCGCGCTGGGCCAGGCCGCAATCGCGGTCCGCACCCTCACCCTCGAGGTCGCACCGCTGGAGTCGCTGTTCTTCCTCCTCACCGAAACCACCCCCGACCCCGACCCCGTGCCCGCTGCGCGCAGCGGCCGGGGCAGCGGCCCGGACGCCCTGACCGGAGCAGCCCGATGACCACCATCACCCCCGACGCGCCGACGACGACCGGCACCGACGGCCCGCCACGGACGCCCGGCCGGGTCGTGACCGTCTACCGCTGGGAGATCACCAAACTCGCCGCCCAGGCCCGCACCCGTGCGACCCTCGCCGTCTGCCTGGTCACACCGTTCGTCTTCGTCGTCCTGCTCAACCAGCAGGACCGGCTCCCCAAAGACACCCTCTACGGCCGATGGGTGCACACCAGCGGCTTCGCCACCCCGCTGCTCATCCTCGGGTTCGCCGCCCAGTGGGTGTTCCCGCTGCTGACCAGCCTGGTCGCCGGTGACATCTTCGCCAGCGAGGACCAGCACGGCACCTGGAAGACCATCCTGACCCGCTCCCACAGCCGCACCCAGATCTTCTGGGGCAAAACCCTGGCCGCAGCCACCTTCGCGACGCTCGTGCTCGCCGTACTCGCGGTCAGCGCCCTGGCCGCAGGCGTCCTGCTCGTCGGACACCAGCCGTTGGAAAGCCTGTCGGGCACCCTGCTGCCCGCCGGCCACGCCGCCGGACTGGTCCTCGCCGCATGGGCGACCGCGCTCCCGCCCCTACTCGGGTTCACCAGCATCGGGCTGATGCTTTCGGTGGTCACCCGCAGCAGTCCGGTCGGGATCGTCGGCCCGATCATCCTCGGGCTGGTCATGCAGCTCTACGCGTTCCTCAACGGCACCGACACCATCCGCCACCTGCTCCTGACCACCCCGTTCGACTCCTGGCACGGCCTGCTGGCCGCCAACCCCTACTACGGCCCGCTGTCCCAGGGCACGCTCGTCAGCCTCGCCTACATCGCGATCTGCCTGGGCGTCGCCTACACCGTGCTGCGCCGCCGCGACATCACCGGAGGCTGACCCCGATGCCACGACCCATCCTGCCCCACCTGCCGCTCGTTACCCGCCTGCCCCGGGCGGTCGCCGCCGCCGGTGTCACGGTTGCTCTCACCGCCGCACTGGCCGGCTGCGGCTCCCCCGACATCACCCGCCCCCGGCTGGAGGGCTCCATCAGCCCCGTCTTCGCCCACCTCTACGTCCAACAGCAGGCCCTGCTCGGCCATCCCGGCCTCACCCCGGCCGCGGTCGCAGCCGCGGCGACCTGTCACCGCGGCAGCCCCACCACGCCGGGCACGGCCGGCCCAGCCGTGGCCGATCAGGGTGCCGGCAGCGACTGGGCCTGCACAGTCACCTGGACCGACACGACCGGCACGGCCCAGAACGGCAAGTACGACGTCCAGGCCCGTTCCAACGGCTGCTACATGGCCAGCGGCCCCGCGAAACTCGTCGGCCCCCTCACCATCGCGACCGCCACCGGTACGAACGTCATCAATCCGGTCTTCGAGTTCGACGGCTGCTTCAACACCACCTGACAGCCCCTCCGGCACCGGTAGCGATCGCCCATCGCGGCGCACCGTCACACGATCGGCCAGGAGTCAACACCGCCACAACGGGCAGGATCGGATACAAGGTCCGACCTCATGCAAGGGCGACCAGGTCGGATCACGGCCCCCGGCCGTGCCACGCTCCGTCTCCCGGCCGAGGGCCGGCCCTCGCCCGACACCCCCGCAGGCGAGGCAACGCCCGCTCGTGGCGGGGGTCGCGGTCTGTGCCGATCGATCGTCCGCCCTTGACGGATCCCGCTTCCCCAGTACATTAGTTCAGTAACTAACCGACGAGCATAGGCATCGCCGGCCCCCGGGGAGTGGATGTGCTCGATGACGGGACACCGCTGTTCGCCCAGATCGCGCAGCGGCTGGCCGAGGAGATCGCCGAGGGTGCGCTCGCGGAGGGCGAACGGGTGCCGTCGACCAACGAACTGGCCGCCTACCACCGGATCAACCCGGCCACCGCGGCCAAGGGCATCAACCGACTGACCGACGACGGGCTGCTGGAGAAGCGTCGGGGGATCGGCATGTTCGTGGCGGCCGGCGCCCGCGAGCGACTGCTCGAGGAGCGCCGCAAGCGGTTCGCCGAGCGCTACGTGCAGCCGCTGGTCGCCGAGGCCCACCGGCTCGGGATCGACGCCGACGCGCTGGTGGCGCTGATCCAGGAAGCCATCCACGCCCAGGGAGGTATCACGCTGTGACGGCGACGATCTCGGTGACCGGCCTGACCCGCCGCTACCGCAACCACCTCGCCCTCCACGACGTCACGTTCGACATCGAAGGGCCGTCCATCACCGGGCTGCTGGGTCGCAACGGCGCAGGCAAGACCACCCTGTTGCGCATCGTCGCCGCCCAGGAGCGCCCCTCGGCCGGGCAGGTCCTGGTGCTGGGCGCCAGCCCGATCGAGAACGACGCCATCCTGCGCCGCATGGTGTTCGTTCGCGAAGATCAAGTCTTCCCCGACTTCACGGTCGGCCACGCCCTGAAGGTGGCGTCATGGTTCTATCCCAACTGGAGTGGTGAGCTGGCCGAGACGCTGACCGGCGAGTTCGACCTGCCGACCGACCGGGCGATCAAGCGGCTCTCCCGGGGGATGCGTTCGGCGCTGAGCATTGTGATCGGCCTGGCGGCACGGGCCGAGGTGACGCTGTTCGACGAGCCCTACGCCGGTCTCGACGCGGTCGCCCGCCAGCTGTTCTACGACCGGCTGCTCGTCGAATACGCCGAGCACCCCCGTACGGTGCTGCTGTCCACCCACCTGATCAACGAGGTCGCCGGGCTGCTGGAACGGGTGGTGATGATCGACCGAGGGCGGGTCATCCTCGACGCCGCCGCCGACGACATTCGCGGCGCGTTCACGACCGTGAGCGGCCCGACCACCGCGGTGGAGGAGCTCGTCGCCGGCCGCCCCACCTGGGACCGCCGCCAGATCGCCTCCCAGGAGTCTGTCGTCGTCGGGGCCCTCGATGACGGCGACCGGATTCGCGCCCGCGACCTGCACCTCAGCGTGGAATCCCTGTCGCTGCAGCAGGTGATGGTCCACGCCTCGGGCCGGGCCGCCGAGGAGCCGCAGGAGAGGACGAGCGCATGACCAGCTGGCTCACCGTCATCAACGTTGCCCGCTACCACCTCATCCAACGGGTCATCTACGTGGTGATGCCCTGGGCGATCCTGGCGTTCAGCTTCGCCGTCAACCTGGTCGTCGCCGCCGAGACCCCGGGCAACCACACCGGCGGGCTAGCCTCGATCTACACCTACATATTCCTCTGCGGGCTGCTCAGCACCTCCCGGTCGTTGCCGTTCGGACTCGCCCTCGGAGTCAGCCGGCGCTGCTACTACCTCGGGACCGCAGGCCTCGCTGTCGTCCTCGCCGCCGTCTACGGACTCGCTCTCACCGTGCTACAGGCCATCGAGCGGGCCACCGGCGGATGGGGCGTGACCCTGCACTTCTTCCGGGTGACCTACATCCTCGCCGGGCCGTGGTATCTCACCTGGCTGACCTCGTTCGTGGGCCTGGCGCTGCTGTTCGTCTACGGCATGTGGTTCGGTATCGTCTACCGCCGCTGGAACGTCACCGGCCTGGTCGCCTTCATCGCCGGCCAGATCACCGTGCTGCTCGCCGCCACACTCATCGCCACCTGGACCGATGCCTGGCCAGGCATCGGCCACTTCTTCAGCGCCCTGCGCGCCGCCGGGCTGACCGGCGTACTCGCCGCCCTCACGGCCACGCTCTTCGCCGGTGGACTCACCACGATCCGCCGGGCCACGGTCTGATCACACCGCCGCGCTGCACCTCCCAGGCCAACGGTGAAGCGGTCGTCAAATGCAGACAAGCCACCAGCTCTTCTTACTGAGGAAGAACTCGTAGGGTTACGACGGTTCGATCATCAAACCCCTACGGCAGTGGGGTTTCACAACATTACCGATGTAACTCCCCGCTTTCTTCCTCGATATTCCGTGGGTCGTTCTCCCCAGCCGTGGCGACGCATCCTCGTTCTGGTTCAGTCCGGCCTGCCCGAGTGTCTGCTCGACTTCGAGCAGGCGACGCAATACCTTGAGCCTGTGGGCCGCTCTTCGTTGGTAAAGGCTTTCTGTCGGTCGGCGATCCGGTCAGCCGGGGTTGGATCCGGACTCGCCGCAGGTAACGATTCTGCCATACCAAGACTAACCTGTGGCGGCCGCTGGTACGGTCACCGGATGTTTGCTTTGCCGAGATGAGGTTGCGTGCCGGGTAGGAGTACCGGACATACATGTCTACTCGATTGAGGAAACTGGTATGCGAGATGGCATCAACAGGAATCCTGGTGAGTAACCGATGACAGCGAAGTACGAGGTTCATCGGGCCCTGGTGACCGGTGCCGGAAGCGGAATGGGACAGCTCCTCGCCCTTCGTCTGGTCAGGCGCGGCATAGACCTGATTGCGGTCGATTGGGACGAAGCCGGCCTCAAGGTCTTCAAGGATGCCGGTCCTGGAAAAGTGACGACTCATACCGTCGATGTCACCGACGCGGACGCCGTGGCTGCTGTTGTGACCGCGCAGAGCCACGATCTGCTTGTGACTGCCGCTGGGATCGGGCACACGGGCAGGATCGTCGAGACTCCCGCGGCCGTGCACGCGAGGATCATGGCGGTGAATTACCAGGGCACGGTCAACACGGTGACAGCCGCGCTACCCGGGTATCTCGCGCAGGGGTCGGGCATGATCGTTCTTTTCTCGTCGATTCTCGGTTGGTTGCCGGTGCCGCAGCACGGTCCCTACGGCGCAACCAAGTCGGCGCTGATCATCTATGCCCAGACGTTGCGGCATGAACTTCGCGGGACTGGTGTAAAGGTCAGCTGTGTCTGTCCGCCGGCGGTGGCGACCCCGATGCTCGACGACATGCCCGCGGCGAAGGCGGTCTCACAGCGTACGATGATGACACCGATGGCCGCGGTCACCGCGATCGAACGTGGTCTCGACAGGAACCGTTTCTGGATCTTTCCAGGTGTCGCGGGGCCGGTGGCGCTTGGTCAGCGGCTGTTCCCCGGAGTGCTGCGAGTAGCAATCGGTGGCCTGATGGGCAGATAGCCGGGGGCCGCGCGAAGCGCGGTGACCAGCCGGGTGGCGAAGCCGGCCTGCACGCGAGGGTGATGTCGAAGGCAAGTGCCCATCATCCAGATCAGGTTGATCCGTTCGGCCCTGGTTCAGCGGTACGGAAATGGGGACGCTCTCCAACAAGAGGTGAACGACCATGCCATGGGCTGGGCGCGTCTTCTTTCAGGAGGGTGATAGCGATGATGTGGGGCTGGGGTGGGGTGCCTGGCTTATGATGTCCGTGATGACGGCCCTGTTCTGGGGCCTGATCATCGCTGGTGTCGTCACGCTCGTTCGCTATGTGGGCGGCGGTCATACCGCCGGCCACCCGGGTACCGGCAGCGGACAGGCCGATGCCGAGCATGTGCTGACCGAGCGGTTCGCCCGCGGGGAGATCGACGAGGACGAGTACAAGCGGCGGTCTGACCTGCTGCGCACAGGCCGGTGAATCCGGTACGCGGGGGTCAGAAGGCTCGGCTGGCCGTGGCCGGGGCCGTGGCGGCCACACTCGTTCTGGCTGCCGCCTCGGCGGTGGCGCTCGCCGCGATGGGCGGATCCTTCCGCAGCCCGCCACCCGTGGCGGCCCCGTGCGGTACACCCCCGCTGGCCGGCACGGTCGTGAACGTGACCTTGGCCGACAGGGGCGGGGGCGGGGGCGGGGGCGGGGGCGGGGGCATGATGAGCGGGCGTTACGGACCGGGTCCGATGATGGGCGGCCCGGGAGGCATGGACCTGATGCGTGTGATTGCCAACGTCGGTGTCGTACCGGCGGGGACGGTGTCGCTGCGGGCACTCAACGCGGGGAGACGGATCCACGAGCTGATGGTGCTTCCGCTGCCGGCCGGCCAGGTGGTCGGGCAACGCCCGGTCGACGGCGATGGTCGCATCGACGAGGCGGGCAGCCTGGGTGAGGCGTCGCGCAGCTGTGGGGCCGGGTCCGGCGACGGAATCACCGCCGGTTCGACGGGCTGGACGACGCTGACGCTGTCTCCTGGCCGCTACGAATTCGTGTGCAACCTGCCCTTCCACTATGCGGCTGGCATGTACACCGAGCTTGACGCCCGTTGACACCACGGCGGGCCAGTCCCGGCCTGGAGGAACAGCGGTAGCGCGCTGGTCGGCGAGATCCGCCGGGTGCTGCGCGGCGGCGGACTGTTCGTCGTCACCGGCCAGCACACCGGCGGTGCCATGACCGTGCTGGCGTCCCGCACGGTGACGACATGCGGGAGAGCCATCCGAGCGCCGGACCGGCTCCCGAGGTATCGCCAAGTCACCACCAACCTGATTACTATTCTAGATAGTACGAACAAGGCTCGTATGATTGCCACGGGAAGAACGGCGGCGGCACCACGCCTTCGCCCGGCTGCCCGCCCCACCGCATCGTTGCGCCATCGGACCCGAATCACCCGACACGCCTGCTCGACCCCACTGATCGACCCCACTGATCGACCCGCCAGGAGAAATGGACGCGGTGCTCTACGCCCTGCCGGCGCTGGCCTGCCCAGTCGGGATGGGCGCAATGATGTGGCTGATGATGCGCGGCAAGAGCAACCGGCCCAGCCAGACCCCCCTGGCAGGTACCGGGCAGGCCGATCCGCGGGAGACCGAACTCGCCGCGCTGCGGGAGGAAATCCAGCACCTGCGCGGCACGCAGCGTCCGGTTCCCGCGGGCAGCAAGCAGCAGCCCCGATGACGGGGGTGCCGCCCAGCCAACCACCGCCGCACGAGCGGACCACCCGCAACGTGTCAAACGCGGCGAGTTCCAAGCCGTCCACGCAGGCGGCCCTGCGACGCAACCTGAACAAGGTTTTCCTGGACCACTGGTCGTTCCTGATCGGTGAGATCGTGCTGGAGAGCTGCATCATCCGGGTCCTGACCAGGATCTACCTGACCCTGAGCTTCGATGTCACCGCGGGTAAGACCCGGTGGTAGCGCGACCGCCGGGGTGCTCACTGCGCGAGAGACGGCGTGGGTGCCGGCCGGACGTCCGGCTCTTTCGGCTCCTCCGCTGGCGTGGCGAGGGAGCGGGGTAGCCGCAGCCGCTTGAGCAGGAGTGCATTGACGGCGACCAGGAAGCTGGACCCGGACATGGCCAGGGCCGCGATCTCAGGACGCAGCACCAATCCGAATGCGGGTTCGAACGCTCCCGCCGCGATCGGCAGGGCGATGGTGTTGTAGCCGACGGCCCAACCGAGGTTCTGGCGCATCTTGCGTAGCGTGCCGCGGCCGATGAGCAGCGCGGCCGGCACGTCGAGCGGCTCGGAGCGCATCAGCACCACGTCGGCGGTCTCGATCGCCACGTCGGTGCCGGCACCGATGGCGATACCGAGGTCGGCCTGGGCCAGCGCCGGAGCGTCGTTGACACCGTCGCCGACCATGGCGACCCGACGGCCGTCGCGCTGCAGCCCGGCGACCTTCGCGGCCTTGTCGCCGGGCAGCACCTCGGCGATGACCGTGTCGATGCCGAGCTCGCCGGCGATCCGCTCGGCGGTGGCCCGGTTGTCACCGGTGAGCATGATCACATCGATACCGGCGTCGTGCAGCGCCCGCACCGCCGCGGCAGCCGTCGGCCGCGGCGCGTCGGCGATGCCGATGATCCCGGCCAGTTGGCCGTCGACCGCGACGCCCACCGCGGTCCGGCCGCCCGCCGCCAGTTCGTCCCACCGCCCATCACGGTTACCCTGTGGGACTCCTTCCTGTTCGATCAGCCGGCGGTTGCCGACCGCAACCCGCCGCCCGTCGACGGTGGCGACCGCCCCGCGCCCGGCGTGGCTCGCGAACGCCTCCGCCCGGGCCGCCGGTACCCCACGTCCGTCGGCATGCCGGACGACCGCCGCGGCGAGTGGATGCTCGGACTCCCGTTCGACCGCGGCCACCAGCCGCAGCAGCTCCTCCTCGACCAGACCGTCGACGCTGCCGTCCACGAGGATCGCGGTCACCTCCGGTTCGCCCTTGGTCAGGGTGCCGGTCTTGTCCAGGACGACCGCGTCGATCCGGGCTGAGGTCTCCAACGCGGTCGCGTTCTTGAACAGGATGCCGCGTTTCGCACCGAGACCGGTCCCCACCATGATTGCCGTAGGGGTGGCGAGTCCCAACGCGTCCGGGCAGGTGATGACGACCACCGTGATCGCGAACAGGACTGCCTCCGTGGCGGGACGGCCGGTCCCCAGCAGCCAGACGAGCAGTGTGCCGAGCCCGCCCAGCAGCGCGACGAGCACCAGCCAGAACGCCGCCCGGTCGGCCAGCCGCTGACCGGGCGCCCTGCTGTTCTGCGCCTCCTGAACGAGCGCGACGATCTGCGCCAGTGCCGTGTCCGCCCCGACCTTGGTGGCCCGGACCCGCAGGGTGCCGCTGGTGTTGATGGTCGCGCCGATCACCTCCGCGCCGACGGTCTTGTGCACCGGCAGGCTCTCGCCGGTCACCATCGACTCGTCCACGTCGGACTCGCCCGCCTCGACCACCCCGTCGACGGCGATCCTGCCACCGGGGCGGACGAGCAGCAGGTCACCGACGGCCACCTCGGCGGTCGGCACCTCGACCGGTTCGCCGTCCCGCACCACCAGCGCCGTCTCCGGCGCGAGCTCGAGCAGAGTGCGGATCGCGTCGGTGGCTCCGCCGCGGGCGCGCAGCTCGAACCAGTGCCCCAGCAGCACGAACGCGGCGAGCACGGTCGCCGCCTCGTAGAAGACGTCCCCGCCGCCGGTGAGCGTGACAACGAGGGAGTATGCCCAGCCGATGCCGACAGCGACCGCGACCAGCACCATCATGTCCAGCGTCCGTGCGCGCAGGGCCCGTACCGCCCCGTCGAAGAAGATCCACGACGCCCAGAAGATCACAGGCAGGCTGAGGATCAGCTGAAACACGTCGTCGCGCAACCCGAACGGCGCGGCCACGTCGAAGCCCAGGACGTCACGGCCGATCGCCGACCAGAGCAGGATCGGGATCGAGAAGAGCGCCGCGACCAGGAAACGATTGCGCATGTCGGCGACCATCGCCGCCATCGACATCCCCGCATGCCCACCATGCCCCACGGCCTCAGCCTCAGCCTCAGCCTCAGCCTCGGCCTCGGCCTGCGAGGTCACCGCTCCCTCGGCCGCGGCTGGGGCGAGGTGCCCGGCCGTGGCCGTGTCCGCGGCATGGTCAGGGTGATCCGCATCCGCCGGATGCGGCATGGGAGCTCGGTGCGGCTCGGCGAGCGGGTCACAGACATGGTCGGGCACGGACTGGCCCCGGCAATGCAGGCCGCAGTCGCGAACCCAACCGGCCAGTTCCGCTACGGACGTCCGCATCGGGTCGAACCGTACGGTCGCGGTCTGGGAGACCGGGTTCGCCGCCACCTCGTGCACCCCGGGGCGGCGGCCCAGCACTGCCTCCACCCGCGCCTTCTCGGTCGCCCAGTACAGGCCCGACATCTGGAGAACCGCGGTCGCCAGACCCTCTCCTCCATCGATCGCCTCGCGGCCGGCGGGGACCCCGCGGTAGGCGGAGACGTCCATCACACCCCTCCTTGTGCCCCAGCGTCCTATGGCCGTGCTGTTCGGGCGAGTGGCGGGTAACCCCCGGGATGCTGGCCGGGTCCACTGTGATTGCCATGCACGCCGTGTCCGCCATGCATGAAGAGCATCAGTTGGGCCTTACCGTTGGGGGCGCGCGGAGTTGCTTTCCTTCTCGTGATGGTGGTCATCGCCTCCCATCCCGCCCATCATGAAAAACATCATCAGTGGGCAGCCGGCGAGGAGTAGAAGAGTGAACAGCGCCGTGGCCGGCAGCAGCCCGGTGATGACGAGGCCTCCGATGATGATTGAAGCGGCCAGGGCGTAGACGGGCACATTTTTCTTCATCATCAGCGGCCTCCCTTGTCGGGCGTTGCAACGTCAGTCTTTCCCTGCATACC
This sequence comes from Protofrankia sp. Cas3, assembly GCF_963555955.1. Taxonomy (NCBI): domain Bacteria; kingdom Bacillati; phylum Actinomycetota; class Actinomycetes; order Frankiales; family Frankiaceae; genus Protofrankia; species Protofrankia sp. Cas3. The sequence goes on along the minus strand of NZ_CAUVXP010000023.1, from coordinate 28,922 downwards.
CCCTGGAAGCAGGGAACGCGGCAGCGCGTAGGGAGGCCGATGTGCATGGCAACGGAGTGCCGAAAGACCTGCCATGCCGCGTCTGCAGCTGCCTCCACCGTGGACGACGGGTGTGGTTTTGCAGCGGGCCGGAACCCGACGGCCACCCCCTGTGCGTGGGTCCGGTTGTACGCCGTGACCAGCCCGGGGGTTTCGACGCGGCACGGCGCGTACCACGGACGCCCACACGTTGATGACCACGATCTGGCCGCGCAGCGCGGCGAGGTCGACAGCGTCGTGGTTCGCGCACCCGGCGAGAACGGCACGTCCGATCGCGGACACCACGGGGACGCGCCGTAGACGCATCTCTCTACTATGCCGGATAGTGGCTGTGGCTTCTACGACCGGTCGAAGTGGCTGTAGAAGCCGACGACGCGCGGCGACGGCCCTGGGGCCGGTGTGGGAGGTGGGCTGATGCTGCTGGCGGCGGGTGGCGAGGTGGTGGCGTCGCAGCCGGACGCTGGTCGGCGGTGTGCTGTTCGTCCTGGGTTTCTCCGCGGTCTTCGTCAGCTACGGAGCCGCGTTCGGCGGGGCGGGCCGGGTTCTGCTGATCCACCAGCAGGTGATCACCCGGGTACTCGGCGGTCTGACGATCCTGCTCGGGTTGATGTTCGCCGGCCTGCTGGAACGGCTGCCGTGGACGGGCCGCAGCCTCCGGGTGCACTACCGGCCGGCGGCGGGGCTGGCCGGTGCACCGTTGCTGGGGGTGCTGTTCGGGATCGTCTGGATGCAGGGTCTGATCAGCGGGTACCGGACACCGTTGTAGGCCAGCCGGGAACGGGTTGTCGTGCGCCGTGGAGGTGGCGGTCCGGGTTATCCACCCTCGCCGCCCCGATGGTCTACGATCGACGTTCGTAGATGAATGGGTACTTCTTCCGGGTGTGGACGTGGGCCGCGTCAGCCGGGGCAGGGCGCCAGGTGGGACGTGTGGAGGCGGCAGGCGTGCGGGGACTGGGTGAGCTGGAGGCCGTGGTCATGGACAGGCTCTGGTCGGCGAGCCAGCCGCAGACGGTCCGCGCGGTGTATGAGGAACTGCTGGTGCACCGCCGGATCGCCTACACGACGGTGATGACGGTGATGGACAACCTGCGCCGCAAGGGCTGGCTGCGTCGAAGCCTCGACGGTCGGGCCTACCTGTACGAGCCGGTACGTTCGCGGGAGGTCCACAGCGCCGAGGTGATGGGGGAGGCGCTCGCCGACAGTACCGACCGGGCGGTGACGCTGATGCACTTCGTCGAGCACATGTCGCCGGCCGAGGCACGGCTGCTGCGGGACGCTCTCGCGCAGCCCGGCCGGTCCGGCCGGGGCCAGACGCCTGGGCGTGGGCGTGCGGTGGGAGGAGCGGCGTGAAGGTCGCGGTGACGCTGCTGGCCTACGCGGCGCTACTCGCCACGGCCGCGCCCCGGCTGCTCCGGCGCGCGTCCTGGCCGGACCGGGCGCGCCGCGCCCATGCCCGCAAGCTCGCGATCCTGGCGCGCGGACGCGGCACGTCCGTGTAATGGTCGCCGCCTGCCTGGTGGCAGCCCTGGGCGCGGCCGGTTGCGGTGCGGGTGGCTCCGGCTCGTCGGGCGGGCCGGCGGACCTGCCGGCGGCGGCGGTGACGGTGGGGTTGGGCGGGGCGAGCAGCGGTCCGATCGCCGTCACCGATGCGACAGTCGTGCCCGGCCCGTCGGGATCGCCGGCCCGTGCTTACCTCACGATCCGCAACGCCGCCGCGGCGGCCGACACCCTGACGGCGGTCAGCAGCAACGTGAGCACCACCGCCCGCCTCGAACATGGCGGGAGCCCTGACGGCGGATCGACGCGTGCCGCGGTGCCGGTGCCGGCGGCCTGACCAACCCGCACACCGACCAGCCGGTCCGCTACCCGCAGACCCCACCCGCCGGCGGCCCCCACGACCCGGTATGGCTCAACTGCGGGATCTACAACCAGCCCGTCCGCAACGAAAACGCGGTCCACTCCCTCGAACACGGCGCCGTCTGGATCACCTATCAGCCCGACCTGGCCGCTGACCAGGTCGCCGCCCTGCGGCGGATCGTCGGCACCAACGCCATGGAGATCCTCAGCCCCTATCCGGGTATTCCGTCGCCGATCGTCGTCTCCGCCTGGGCCCGCCAGCTCCAACTGACCAGCGCTGAGGACCCCCGCCTGGCCCAGTTCCTCCGCGCCTTGCGCAACGGCGCCCAAGCACCCGAACCCGCAGGGCCGTGCACCGGCGGAACCGGCACCCCGACCGGGTGACTCCGTACGTTCGACGTTCCCACCCAGTAACCGTCCCCCGCCGGGCAAAGGACGTGATCGAATGCCGGAAACACCGCACCCTGGCAATACCGAACGCCTGCGCCGCTACTGGGACAGGCACGCACACACCTACGACCGGGAAATGGCCTTCTTCGAGCGAGTCCTCTTCGGCGACGGCCGTGCCTGGGTCTGCACACAGGCCACCGGCGACGTGCTCGAGGTCGCGATCGGCACCGGCCGCAACCTCGCCTACTATCCAGACACCGTCACACTCACAGGAATCGACCTCAGCCCGGCGATGCTGGACATCGCCAGGCAGCGAGCGCAGGACCTCGACCGTACCGTCGACATCCACGTCGGCGACGCTCAGGCATTGGACCTGCCCGACGCCTCCTTCGACACCGTGGTATGCACCCTGTCCCTGTGCGCCATCCCCGACATCCACCGGGCCGTCGCCGAGATGAAGCGGGTGCTGCGTCCCGGCGGCCGGCTGCTGCTCCTGGACCATGTGGCCGGCTCGCCGTGGCATGTACGAGCAGCCCAGCGACTACTCGAAACAATCACCATTCGGATTGGCGGCGAACACCTACGCCGACGTCCCCTGCTACAGGCGCAAACCGAAGGCTTCACGATCGAACGGCAGGAACGCTACAAACTCGGCATCGTCGAACGGCTCGTGGCCCGCAAGCCGCCCACGTCCGTCACCCAGTCATCTGACGCCACGGCAACAGCTGAGACGGTCGCAGAGACGGCACGAGGGCTGGCGTTGCCACCCTCTCCCCCACCGCGAGACCGAGGGGCCTGGTGCTCCCGCTCGTAGGTCGCCTTGGGATCGTCAGTGCCGAGCGGACCCGGAGAGGCGGTAACGCTGTGGCCATCGCCTCCGCGGACATCCCCGTGATCCAGGCGCGTGTGCGCGTCGGAGCCTCGGCGGGAAGATCCGCAGCGGCGGCGTTCGCGAGCGCGAGTCCGGCGCGGGCATGGCCCAGTTCCAGGGCCTGGACTGCCATGGACCGCAGCACGGTAGCCCGCATCAGCGGGTCCTCGGCTTCGTCCGCGAACCGTACCGCCTGCACGTAGTACCGCTGTGCGAGGCCAGCTTTACCGAGTGTCCACTAAAGCGGGTACGGTCCAATCGCCGTGGAGCCTACCGGGGGTGGATTCCCACCTGGGGGGACAGCAAGAGGCCATCGGGCAGGGGCGGGAGCCGGTGCAGACGGGTGAGGCGGCGGGCGGCGGTGGCGGCCTGGTCTGCGTAGCGCTCGTAGTAACGCGACAGCAGGGTGAGGTCCACGGCCCGTTGGACGCCGTGGGGCCAGTCGGGGTCGGTGACGGTGGTCATCAGCTGGCGGTGGATGCGGTCGATGGGGTCGTCGCCGGCGACGACGCATCCGGCGGCGGCGACCGGGTCGTCGGCGCGCAGCGCGTCGGCGAGGCGGTGGGCCTGGTCGGCGCACAGCCGGCCGAGGCCGGTGAGGGTGGGTCGCAGGCCGGCGGGGACCGTCACGGTGGGGGCGCGGAGATCGGCGATGGCGGCGATGTGGTCGGCGAGTTCTCCCATCCGCTGTACCGCCATGGTGATCCGCAGGCTGGCCATGACCAGATGCAGGTCGCCGGCGACCGGGCTTTGGCGGGCCAGCAGGACGACCAGGTCGTCGTCCAATGTCTGGCAGGCGGCGCGCAGCCCGACGGTGGCGGTGTGCACGCCGGCGGTGGCGGCCCGTGCGGTCACCGCGACGGTCGCCTCAGTGAGGATCTGACTGGTCTGGTCGGCGAGCGTGGCGAGCAGGAGACGGAGCCGGTGGAGGTCCGCGGTGTACTCGAAGCGGTGCGGTCCGGGCGTGTCCATGCCTCCTATTGTCCGCGGTGTGTCCGTGGGTGCACCAGTGGTTGCGCCCGGCGGTAGTCGGCCCCTCCGGGGTGGCTGTGTCGCGTGGCACTCACCCCGGCAAGCACCTAACGTAATCGCATGGATGTGATAGGTGACGGTCAGGTGGTGGATCTCGCGGCGGTCGCGGCGGGCCTGGCCACCCGCGGGCTCTCGGTGGCAGCCTGGGAGGTGGTCGGTTGGCCGGCGAACCGCGGCTACGCCCGCGCCCACGGTCACGACGGCGGCGTCGTCGGTGTCCTCCCCCTCGACGGCACGACACCGCCACCGGCCCAGGACATCGTCGCCCTGCTCGCCCGGGTCGCCGCCCGATCCGACCCGCGCCGGTCTACACCCGCACCGATACCGGCTGGGCCGTGTCGCTGGCCGACGTGCTGATCGACCACCTGCGCCCCGGGTACACCGCCCTCGGCTGAATCCCGCTGCTGCCCACTGCCCATCACCTTGATACCCGGCGGGCGAACAACCGGATCGAGTCCGATCACAGCCAGCTGAAAGCCCGGTTGCGGCCGATGAGCGGGCTGAAACGCTTCCGCTCCGCCCAGCCGGTCAGTTCCGGGCATGCGTTCGCGGGAGCACATCCGCCGCGGCCACTACAAACTCAGCGTCGACACCGACCCGCACCTGCGGCTGACGGCTGCCTTCGCCGAGCTCACCCTGACGATCTGATCATCGGTCCGACAGAGCTTGCCATGTCCTGCCTTCGCGTAATGCAACAAAGCCGATCCGAGCCCTCCGTCGGGTTGAGCGTCGACCACTCCCGCGAGGCTCCGGACGGCGGACTCCGGACCGTTCTCACGTCCGTCCCCTCAATCAACAGCGCCCACGCTATGGTCTTGTTCGGCGGCGGTCGGGGGCTGCTGAGTGGTAGCGATGTACGGGACGCCCGGTTGATCCGTAGGCAAGGTCGAGTGCGACTAGGCCACGCCGTTGTAAGTCAGCGAGGTAGCGCTGGGCTGTTGGGCGGCTCATACCGAGCTGTTGGGAAATTTGGGCGGCGCTGACCGGCTCGGCTGCTGCGCTGACAGCATCGAGGATTTTCGCCATCGTCGGCGGTAGTTGGATGGGTGGAGAGGAGTTGAGTGCGGTCGGAGCGCGCAGAAGGTTGTAAAGGGCGTCGACGGTTTCCTGGTCAGCCTGGTCGGAGCTCTCGAGCTGCTCGCGCCACCGGCGGTAGGCCCGAAGCTGATCACGTAATTGTGCGACTCCGAACGGTTTAACGAGATAATATACTGCCCCGAGGTGCATCGCCGTGCGTACGGCGTGGAGGTCGCGGGCTGCGGTGACGACGATACAGTCGGGAACCCTGCCGGCTGTGGCTTTCAGAGTGCGCAACAGGGACAGGCCATCCTCGTCGGGTAGGTGGATGTCGAGGAGGAGTAGCTCGGGCTGGAAGTCGCGAATCGCGGTGCGTGCCTCGGCCGCGCTGTGTGCTTCTCCGACGCAGTGAAAGCCTGGGACCTGTTCGACGATGGCCGCGTGAATGCTGGCGACCCGGTAGTCGTCGTCGATGACGAGGATGGGAATCACCGTGAGTTCTCCCGTGTGCTGAGGCCTGGCGTTGAGGTGGTTGAATCGGGGATGGGTAATCGGACTTCAAACCGGGCGCCTGGCCCTGGGGATACGGTGACAGAGCCGCCGGTACGGTGTACGAGTCGATGTATCAGGGCGAGCCCGAGGCCACGGCGTATCTCCCCGCGGGGGGTTTTGGTGGAGTAGCCGTCCTGGAAGATTTCCTCGATCGTGTCGGGTACGACGCCGGGTCCGGTATCGGTGACCCTGATGAACACCTCGCCGTCATCGTCGCTGATATGTACGCTGACTTGCCGGGGGCCGGGTTCACCCGCGACCGCGTCGACCGCATTGTTGATCAGATTTCCAATGATTGTTATTAGCGCCTGAGGATCCATGGCGGGCTGGTCCAGGTGCGATGTGTCATCGATGATCACCTGTACGTCCTGCTCGGCCGCGATCGTCACCTTGGCCGTGAGTAGCGCGGCTATCGATGGCGGCGCGATTCGGGCTCGCAGTTCCTCGCCTTGACCAAGGGTGGTTTGGGAGATCTCGGCCAGATAGCTCGCTGCCTCCTCCGGTTTGGAGAGTTCAAGCAGACCTGCGATGACGTGTAGCCGGTTTGCGAACTCGTGTTCCTGGGCGCGGAGCGCCGCGGAGAGGCCGGTGACCGCGTGCAACTCACGGATCAGTGCCTCGAACTCGGTGCGGTCGCGTAGCGTGACCACGTACCCGACGTCACGCCCGGACAGTAGGACCGGCATTCGGTTGACTACAAGTAGGTATTCATCGGTGAGGGCGACCTGGTCGGCGCCCGAAATGTCGCCGGCGAGCATGTCGTGCAGCCGGCCGGGCGGCACCAACTCATCGAGGTGCTGCCCGGTTGCCGTGGATGTGATCCGCAGCAGCCGCCGAGCTTCATTGTTGATCAGATTGACGCAACCGTTGGCATCGAAACCGAGCACACCCTCGCGGATGCCGTGCAGCATCGCCTCGCGCTCCTGCAGCAGCGATGCGATTTCCGACAGCTCCAGACCGAAGGTGATTCGCTTGATTGTCCGGGCAAGCGCCCACGAGGCAACCGTGCTGAGTGCGAGGATGAGGGCCGAATACAGGAGAATCAACAGAGCTTCGTGCCGCAGCTGGCTCGTCACGTTGCGTTCCAGGATGCCGACTGAGACCTCACCTATGGCGGCGCCGTCCGAGTCGAAGACAGGAGCCTTACCGTTGGCCGAGCGGCCCAGACTGCCGTGATCGATGCCGACATGAGTACGCCCGTCCAGGGCGACCACGGGTTCTTCGAGCCGCTGCCCGATCAGTGCCGGGTTCGGATGGGATAGACGGACACCTGCCCGGTCGGCGACCACAACATAGTCTGCGCCGGTGCTCCGCCCGATCTGGTTGGCCAGACCTTGAATGACGCGTTGGGGATCGGGGCGTAACACCGCTGCTCTGACGTCGGGGATCTGTGCCACCGTCGCGGCGATGTCGACGGCGCGCGTCTCGTACTGCCGATCGAGTGACCGGCGGGTGAGCTCGACGTAGAGCGCGCCGCCTAACGCGATCGTGACAACGAGGATGCCCAGCACGCCGATGAGGATCTGCGATGCCAGGGTGCGTGAGCGCCACATCGAGGTTCCTCCATTCTGTCGATCATGGAACGTGTTACGCCGGTTACGGAAGAGGCGGCGCGGCATCCCACATGGTAAGTGGCGGCCGAGCAGAACGCACTGAAATCACCAGAAGGCGCTGCCGCTGAGCTTTGCGAGCAGAACGACGAGTAACGCGGGATAGCCACACAACCTTCTGAATTATTTCGCTCTCGTTTCCAGACTCCTACTGTCCTCCCACACAGCCGGTACGCCACCCACTGATCTGCGCCGGCGATGCCGTTTTCATGGTCAGGAAGGACCAGCGACAGTGCGATTACCACAGCACAGCGATTCCGGGACGCTGGCGATCGATCTACGAGCGGTCACGAAAAGGTTCACGACCCCGTCCGGGGCAACGTACACGGCGCTGAAAGACCTGAATCTAGGGGTGGTGGCCGGGGAGTTCTGCGCGATCGTCGGACCGACGGGCTGTGGGAAGTCGACCACGCTGACCTTGGTGTCCGGGCTGGAACGACCGTCGCTGGGAACGGTCAAAGTCCACGGTGCGGACGTATCGGGTATCACCCCGGGAGTTGCGTTCATGTTCCAGACCGATGCGGTCCTGCCGTGGAAGACGGTGCTCGACAACGTCGCACTAGGACCGCGCTTTCGCGGCACCTCAAAGTCCGCGGCCAATACGAAGGCCCGCGACTGGCTGCGCCGGGTCGGGCTGGCTGGTTTCGAGGACCGGTTCCCCCACCAGCTCTCCGGCGGCATGCGCAAGCGGGTGGCCCTGGCCCAGAGTCTGATCAACGAGCCGCGGATCCTATTGATGGACGAGCCGTTTAGCGCGCTGGACGTTCAAACCCGCTCGATCATGTCCAATGAGTTACTGCAGTTGTGGGACCTCACTCGTCCCGCCGTCGTCTTCGTCACCCATGATCTCGAGGAGGCAATCGCTCTGGCTGACAAGGTCGTCGTTCTCACCGCGGGTCCCGGCGGCACCGTCAAGGCCAGTTTCGAGATCGATTTGCCGCGGCCTCGTGTGGTGCAGGAAATTCGCTTCGAGCAACATTTCGTCGATCTCTACCATCAGATATGGGAAGCCCTACGCTCGGAAGTTGATATCGCCTATGCGCAGACCACCGCTGCGACTACGAAGAGGGCGCCATGATGACCGTCACCGCGAATCTGACGACAGCGGGCGAGAAACATGAGGTCTCCGCGAACGAGCGGGTCTACCGCTCCAAAGTACGCCGACGTAAGCTCATCGTTCACCTCACCCAGCTCGCTTTCCTGGTCGTGGTGATCGGTGGCTGGGAGCTGTATGTAGGGTCCGATTCACGAAAGATCATCCTATATGGAGTGCCGTCCGGGATCGTCAGCCGTCTACACACCTGGGTCGCCGACGGAACCGCGATCGGCTCTCTCGGAGACCAGATAAAGATCACTTTGGAGGAAGCGCTGATCGGCTTCGCCATCGGCACTGCGCTTGGCATCGCCGCCGGGATCGCGCTCGGACGGATCCGTTTCCTCGCCGACGTATTCAGCCCCTACATCAAGGTCCTGAATTCGATCCCGCGCATTGTCCTCGGGTCGGTGTTCGTGCTGGCCTTCGGCCTAGGCATCGAATCGAAGGTCCTGCTGGTCATCGTGCTGGTGTTCTTCGGTGTGTTCTTCAACGCCTTCCAAGGCGTCCGCGAAGTCGACCGCAACCTCATCGCCAACGCCACCATCCTCGGCGGCTCCCCCTGGCAGGTCACCCGGCAGGTCATACTCCCGTCGGCGTTCACCTGGATCATCGCCAGCCTGCACGTCAGCTTCGGCTTCGCCCTCATCGGCGCGATCGTCGGAGAGTTCCTCGGCGGCTCGCACGGCCTCGGCGTACTTATCAAGAACGCGCAAGGCACCTTCGACGCCAACGGTGTCTGGGCCGCGATGGTCATCATGGGCATGGTCGCTCTGCTCGCGGAATGGTTCATCACCAAGCTCGAAAACCGTCTCCTCCGGTGGCGGCCACCGCAACTCGCCGGACCGGACCTGTAACAACCGAAGAACTCACCGCGCTCGACTCATACCGACCAGGCTTTCCCATCCACAACAAAAGGGGAACCGCATGTCCAGAACAAGATTACTAGCCGCGGCTGGGATCGCCGCAGCCCTGGTCGCAACCGGATGCAGCTCGAACGCCAGCCATACCAGCAGCGGAACGACAAATGTCGGTACCGACTCAGGCACCAAGGTAAGTATCATGGTTGGTGGCCTCAACAAGCAGATCTACCTTCCCTTCATGCTTGCCCAGCAGTTGGGTTACTACAAGGACCAAGGCCTCAACATCGCGCTCTCTGACGAGCCGGCCGGTGTAGATGCCACAACAAACATGCTCGCAGGCAAGGTCGATGGCGTCGGCGGCTTCTATGACCACACCATCGACCTGCAGGGCCTCGGCCAGTCAGCGGAGTCCGTGGTCTCCATGCTGGTCACCCCTGGCGAGGTCGAGCTGTGCCGCAACGACCTCGAGAACCAGATCAAGTCCCCAGCCGACTGGAAGGGCCGTAACCTCGGCATCACCGACCTGGGTTCGTCCACCGACTTCCTGACCCAGTACCTGGCGCAGAAGAACGGCGTAGACCCCACCACCATCAACCGAATCGGTGTCCAAGCCGGCGCCACCTTGATCGGCGCGATGACGCACAAGAATGTTGACTGCGCCATGACCACCGAACCCACCGTGTCGCAACTGCTCGCCAACAAGCAAGCCTACATTTTGCTCGATATGCGTTCTGACGCTGGGGCCACCCAGGCGCTCGGCGGCGAATACCCGGCGACGTCGCTGTACATGACTACCTCCTATATCAAAAATAACCCACAAACGGTACAGAAGCTGGTCAACGCCTACGTCAAAACCCTGAAATGGATCCAGGAGCACACTGCCGCCCAGATCGCCGACATGATGCCCGCCGACTACTACGCCGGTGTCGGCAAGGACGCCTACGTCGCCGCCCTCAACAGCGAGAAGGGCATCTACAACCCAACCGGCATTATGCCACCCAACGGACCGCCTACAAACCTGAAAGTGCTCTCGGCATTCAACAAGAACATCATCGGCAAGATGATCGACCTGAGCAGGACCTACACGGACCAGTTTGTGGAGAACGCCACATAACGCCGCCATCCATCGCCGAGCAGTCGACTGTGCCCGCCCATCCCCTTACCTGGAATGGGCGGGCACTGCGTGCATCGCCCGACCCTGTGGGGTGCCAGAACTGTGCCACCAGCGTTGAGCTGGGATTTTGCACGACGCGTTCGTACTCGTTGATCAGACCACCGAGGACAGGTCCGCGTTTGACCAGTCGCCGGGAAAGATCAGCGGCGGGGTAGCCTGACCGCGGAGATGCCGGTGTCTGCGAGGACCGCGTCGAACGACGCGGTGAACCGCCCGGCCCGGTCACGGACCAGGACCTGGAAATCGGCCACCGGGTCGCCGAGGTCCATCAGAAGGTTTCGAATCTGCCCGGTGGTCCACGGTCCGTCCGGGCTGGCGGTGATCCCGAGGATGTGCACGTAGCGGGAGCCGACTTCCATGACAAACAAGCAGTACAGGCGGGCGAGCGTTACCGCGCGGTCCACGCGGAAGAAGTCCACCGCCAGCATCGTCGACGCCTGGGTGCGCAGGAACTCCCCGCCACCTGGTGTCGGTGTGCCGCTTCGGTCCCGGGTGTGACCAGCCGGTGCGCCCGCAGGTTTCGGGGCAGCAACCGGATCAGCGCAGCCAGGACCGCACGGTCGGCCCAGTCCAGCCGCGGTGTCGGACGTGTGCGGCGCAGCACCGCGACCTCGTGCGGCAACACCAGCAACTCCAGGTCCTTGGACGCCGACGAACGGCCGAGCAGAACCAGCCAGCCGCACACCCGAACAAAGATCGGATAGAGCAGACGCACCGACATGGCCGACCATCATGCCGACAGCCAGGCCGCCACATCACCCCAGCTCACAGGCCCAAGCCGACTTCTGGCACCCCACAGGCCGCTACGGCAGGCGGAGCCGCTCGGTGGGCTGCCCGGTGACCGCGGCCATCAACTCGAAAGGTCGGCATCGGGACTCTCGCTCAACCGGACGAGGGCGGACTTGTTGACAAGCCAACGCCGCGTCTCGGTCGTGGTGGTCATGTCCAGGCCTGCCGCATGACCTCGGGGTCGCCGAGATCACGAAACGCGGCACTGAACCAGCGCAGGTCGTCCAAAGTCACCAGGGCTACCGAGCGCGCCGCGTCCTGGGCGAGCTGCCGGCGAAGGTACTCGTTGCGAGATAGGCCGAGCCTGGCGGCATGAGCCTCGACGGCAGCCAGCACGTCATCGGATACGTCACGAATGAGCACGTCGGACATCGACCACACCTCCAAAGGCCACGCCTCCAGGCGATATCCACTGCTATCAGGACCCAAGTGCCCGCACCTGACCTTGCCAACGCAACAGACCCCGGTGGGATGCATCGTTGCTCGACGCCAGACCGGGGTATGAGGGCAGGGAGTGCCACGGGCGCGACGCGTCCGCCCGAGCCGCAATCGTGCGGCAGTACCAACTATTGCGCCGGCGCCCGGATGAAGATCGTTGCCCTGAAACCGCAGACCGGAGCCGACCGGTCCGGCCGTCCGTCGCCAACAACCAGTCCAGGAACGTGGAGACTCAATGTCCGACAAAACTGATATCCGCACCTTCCGGGTCGACATACCCGAAGAAGCGATCGCCGACCTTCGGCGGCGCATCGCCGCTACCCGCTGGCCCTCCAGAGAACTGGTAACAGATCGGTCGCAGGGCGTGCATTTGGCGACGATCCAGGAGCTCGCCCGCTACTGGGCGGCCGATTACGACTGGCGCCGGTGCGAGGCGAGACTGAACGCACTGCCGCAGTTCACGACCGAGATCGACGGAGTGGATATCCACTTCATCCACGTGAAGTCGCGGCACGAGCACGCGTTGCCACTGATCATGACGCACGGCTGGCCCGGCTCGGTCATCGAGCTGCTCGAGGTCGTCGGCCCGCTCACCGACCCGACCGCGCACGGCGGACGCGCCGAGGACGCGTTCGACCTCGTGCTGCCCTCCCTGCCCGGCTACGGCTTCTCCGGCGAGCCGACGGAGGTCGGCTGGGACCCCGGTCGCGTCGCGCGCGCCTGGGCGGAGCTGATGCACCGCCTCGGCTACACCCACTACGTCGCCCAGGGCGGCGACGTGGGCTCCGCCGTCACCGACGCGATGGGCCGCCAGGCACCCGAGGGCCTGCTTGGCATCCACATCAACCTGCTCCTGACGGCGTTGGCCGGCAACGGCCCCCCGCCGGCGGAACCCTCCGAGAAGGAACGCGCGGCGCTCGACGCCATCGCCACCTTCAACACGAGCGGCAGGGGCTACTTTCTGGAGCAGGCCACGCGGCCCCAGACGATCGGCTACGCCTTGCTGGATTCACCCGTCGCGCTGGCGGCCTGGATGCTCGACCACGACACAGACAGCTACGAGAAGATCTCACACGCCTTCCTTGACAAGCAGCCCGTGGGCACACTCACCCGGGACAGAATCGTCGACAACATCACGCTGTACTGGCTGACGGGCACCGGGGCCTCGGCGGCCCGGTCCTACTGGGAGAGCGGACGCTCCGCAGCTCTTGCGGCCGGCCAGACTCCCCCAGCGGTCTCGATCCCGGTCGGCTTCACCACGTTCCCCGGCGAGATCTTCCAGGCCCCACGCAGCTGGGTCGAGAAGGCCTACCCCAACCTCATCTACTTCAACGAGGTCGACAAGGGCGGCCACTTCGCCGCCTGGGAAGAGCCCGAACTGTTCGCGACCGAGATCCGGGCAGCATCCACGTCGCTGCGCTGACGACTGGTCGTCGGCGATCGTGGACGCGGCGAGCCTGCGAGCAAAGAAGGGGGCACACCGACGGGTCCGAACCCGATCGATCGCGACAAACCCGGCTCGACAGGTCAACCAAGGGCTGCGGCTACCTCGAGATCGAGCACCGCGTGGGCGAAGCGTCCGACAGTGGCCGCGTGGATCGGCTCGGGATTCATCCACTCCAGGCTCGTCAGCCATGCCATGAGCCCGAACGCCATGTGGCGCCGGTAGTCGAGCCAGAGCTCGTCGAATGTCACAGGTTGCACACCGGCGGCGATGAGACAGCCACGGTAGCTGCGCAGCAGGTCGTGTTCGGCGGCACGCCGATCGTCGACATCGAGCGCCGAAGTGATGAAATAGGCGACATCATGGGCTGGGCGCATGCGGCAGATGGTCTGCCAGTCGACGAGCCCTAGCGTGCCATCGTGGCGCCGGAACCAGTTTCCGATGTGGTCATCCCCATGGGCGAGCACCCAGGGGCCTTCCTGACTCTGGTCGACCCAGCGCCAGAACAGGTCGATGACGAGGTCGGGCCGGTGCAGCTCCATGGGGATCGCCGCCGAACGCAGCGGCAGAGCGAGAAAGTGCGCGACCCGCTCGGCATCCATAGTCGCGAAGTAGTGACCCGACGGGTTGTCCCGGGTGACGTAGGAATGCAGTGCGGGGTGCTCACGCAGGACCGGGCTGGCGTACGTCGCGCCGTGGTAGCGGGCGATCAATTCGAGGCCGGCGGCCACGTCGTCGATCGACAGCGGCGAGGTGGCCCGGCAGAAGGTGGCCTCCCGGCGCAGGTCGTCGAGGACGACGACACCGAGACGCGTGCGCGGATCGGCGTCGGCGAACCACGCCGCAGTGCCCGTCGGCGGCAGGCCGGGCGCGAGGTCGCGGTAGAAGACGGCCTCTCGCTCGTAGATCCCGGTGGCGGCCATCAGGGCCGCGTTGTCCTCGAAGGCACCCTTGACACACACCGAGCCCGGGGCGCCCGGCGGCGGGTCGCCGTCCCCGTAGGTCGGTTGGACGAACACTTTCGTTGCCGTACCGCGCAGCACCTCGTCTACGGCGACATCGACCACCTCGACACCGGGTAGCCGGGTGCCCAGCGCCATGGTGAGCCATTCCGGGGTGATGTCGTCGATCGTCGACGGCAGCGCCGCGGTCATCGGAACGCTCGGAAAAAGGTACGAAGCTCATCGACGAACAGGTCGGGTACCTGCAGGGCGGCAAAATGACCACCCTTGGGCATCGACGAGACGTGCACGATGTTGATCCGCGGTCGGGCCCAGGCCAGCGGCATGCGGTAGTGCTCGCCCGGGAAGTCAGCATAGCCGGTCGGAACCTCGACCCGGGGTGGTTCGGACTGCCCGCCGACGCCCGCGTTCTCGTAGTACCAGCGGGCCGACGAGGCGATCGTCTGGGTGACCCAGTAGATCGTGATGTTCGTCAGGAGCTGATCCTTGGTGAATGCCCGCTCGACGTCGCCGTCGCAGTCGGTCCATGACCGGAACTTGTCCACGATCCACCCCGCCAGGCCTGCCGGCGAGTCCATCAGTGCGCTGCCGACGGTGTGCGGCCTCGTGCCCTGGATCTTCCAGTAGCCGGTGTCGCTGTCGAGGAACGCCAGCGTGCGCTGCGCCAGCGCGGCATCCTCAGCCGACAAGCCGGCGAACGGGTCGCGGTCAGCCGGTGGGCCGACGGGCAGCAGGTTGAGGTGCACGGCGGCGACGTGCCCGGCATCGAGCTCGCCGAGCAGCGCCGAGATCTGGGCGCCGATGTCGCCGCCCTGCGCGACGTAGCGCTCGTAGCCGAGCCGTCCCATCAGCTCGGCGAACGCCTGCGCCACCCGTCGGTCGGTGACACGGCAGGACGACGGACCGGAGAAGCCGAAACCCGGCAGCGACGGTACGACGACGTTGAACGCGTCGGCACGGTCGCCGCCGTGCGCCGCCGGGTCGGACAGCGGGCCGAGCACGTCGAGGAACTCGGCGACCGAACCAGGCCAGCCGTGCGTGAGGATGAGCGGGAGCGCGTCGGGTTCCGGCGACCGGACGTGCAGGAAGTGGATACCGAGCCCATTGATGTCGGTGACGTGCTGCGGGAAGGTGTTGAGCCGGGCTTCGGCGGCACGCCAGTCGAAGGCCGTCCGCCAGTGCTCGCACAACTCCCGCAGGTATGCCACGGCGACGCCGTAGTCCCATCCGCTGCCGGGCAGGTCCTCGACCCATCGTGTCCGCTCAAGCCGGCCGCGTAAGTCGTCAAGCACCGCGTCATCGATCTCGACCTGGAACGGGCGAAGCTCGATACTGTGGCCTTTCTCCTCCGCAATCATGCAGCAGATTGAACCATTTAAGTGACGTAAGCGCCAGCGGCGGCTGAAACCTCCAGCACACGGGACGACAACGTGTACGCAATGCCTACTGCAGTGTGACAACGGCTGGTCAGCTGGTGCGTCGTCGCCCGCCGACGTCTGATCGCAGGGGGTTCTGGAGCCCCGCAGGGTGCTGTGGTCGTGGATCGTGACTTCGAGCGTGATGTCGCCGGATCAGAAACGCAGCAGGGCCGCCTCCGTGGTCAGCCCCGGTCCGAACGCGATGAGCACAGCGTGGTCGCCGGCTTCCGGCCGGTCCAGCGCGAGCATCCGCTGCAGGACCAGCAGGACGGTGGCCGACGAGCAGTTGCCATAGTCGCGCAGGACCTCCATGGATGGTCGCAGCTGCGCCTCCGACAGGCCGAGCGCGGCGCCGACCTCGGCCACGATCCGCGGGCCGCCGGGGTGGATCGCCCAGTGCCGCACGTCGGCGACACCCAGGCCCGACCCCTCGAGCAGCTGGTCGACGAACGGCGGGGTGGTCGACCCGAGCATCGCCGGGACCGCCGGGGACATACATAACCGGAATCCGTCTTCTTGGACCCGGATCCTCATGTGTTCTGCGGTTCCCGGGTGCGTCACTGTGCGGGTGGCGACGACGTCCGCGCTGACGCCACAGGCCGGAGCGCCGGCGCTCGGGTGGTCGGTCGTCGGATGACCGACGGGTCGGTCCGCCGGGCGTGTGCCCAGCAGCATCGCCGCGCTCGCGTCGCCGAACAGGCCTTGCACGATAATCTGCTCCGAGATCGCGTCCGGCTGGCAGTGCATGGACGTCAGCTCTGTGCAAACCACGAGGACGAGCTCATCGGGCCGGGCGGCGAGGGCGTCAAGTGCGGTCCGTAGCCCGGTGATGGCCGCGTAGCAGCCCATGTGGCCGATGGAGATACGCCGGATGTCGGAGCGCAGCCCGAGTTCCGCGGCGAGGCGGACCTCCGGACCGGGACAGGTGTAGCCGGTGGTGCTCACCATGATGAACGTGCCGACCGTGGCCGGATCGTGGCCGGCGAGGACCGCCGGCACCACCCGTCGACCCAGTTCAAGCGCACCCTGTTCCCAGGCGTCCATCAGTGCTCCGGTGGGCGGAAAGCCGTCGGAGTAGGCCCGGCGCGGGTCCCAGTAGAAGTGCCTGCGCTGGACCCGGGTGGAGTCGATGAAGAGCCGACGCGCATGCGGGACACCGCTGTAGAGCTGGCTGTAGAAGCCGTCGAAGAGTTCGGTCTGGCCGATCGTCGTATCCGGCGCGGCTGAACTGACCGCCAGCAGAACTGGCTCGCGACGAAGAGTCACATCACCTCCTGCCCGCCCGGGATTTAGTCCGTCTTTTGGTTGACCTACAACACGATCTGCACTCCCGGACAAACTGATCACACTCCTTAGCTGTTACTGCGGGCCGCCGTGTGGAGTCACCGCGGGAGAAACCATCGCGGCTGAACCGACCCCTTCGCCCCATCCCCGCTGAAGGAGCTTCCCCGTTACTACAAGCCGGTCCGCCAGCGGATGTCGCATCGGTACTCACCATCTCCATTTTCCACTTTCCGACGCGCTCCCGCTGTCTTGTGGCTTCTTGTTTGGGACCAGGTTCGCCGACGGAAACGAGGTAGAGACAGAATCCATTTAACCTGGATGCACCGACCGGTATAGGCCGAACGCCCAGCTCAATGCCGGTGGCCGAGTTCTGGAACCCCGCAGGGTCACCTGCCCGAAGCCGGATCACCTAGATTGACGTGATGACTACGTCAAGCTATCGTCGATCCATGCTCTGCCCCACGCTGGTCCTCAGACCTGCCGACGATCAGGTACTCAGCGAGATCGACGGCATGCGGGATGCACTGCGGCACCACATCCAGACCATGCCGTCGAAATGGACTGAGAGGCTCCGGACGTTCCTGACCTGAAGGGCCCGGAAGAATCTCGACCGGGCTGACAGAATGCTGGCATTGCAGATAAAATGCAGGCATGACCGCGATCACGATCCGCGACGTCCCGGACCCGGCTCTGGAGGCATCGACGAGGGCCGGGAACACGGGTGAGCAGTCAGGCGGCGTTGCCACAAGGGCCAGGCCGATCTCTGGCACCCCACCGGCGTTCTCACCGGGTGAGCGCGGAAATCTGGAGCTGGTGGACGGACGGGCTTGCGCACACCGTTTCCGGTCCGTTGCCCGGCAGCAGCAGTGCCGTCAGGTTGGCCGGCGGGTAGACACGAAGGCCGACGGCCTCGGCGGTCTGGTACGGCTCCTCGCACCCGGCCTGTATACCGGTGTGAATCATCGCGAGAACGCCGGTCACGTGCTGCCCGGGCAGCAACGGGACCGGCATACCAGGACCACCGGTGCGATCTGCGGCGGCACCGAGCTGACGGCCACCAGCGTCGACGTACGACACACCGGGAAAGCCCCCGATCACGCAGGATGTGGCGCCGATGTTGGTCAGGATGATCTGCTCGTAGCTGTGCCCCGCAGCGTTGTCCAGGTTGGCGGCGCTCACCCGCAGGTTCACGGTCAGGCAGCCATGCCCCGGGTCAGCCGCCGTGGAACCGACGGCTGACCCGGACGTCGCACCGGGCGGGAACACCGTCCGGACGGCCGATGATGGCGATGGGGAGCGACCCGACGCCGGTGTCGCCGCCACACCGCCCGCGCTGGAAGCACATCCCGTACTGACCGCCATCAGTGCCACGGCAACCGCGATGCGTGCGACACACTCGCGGGCCGGCCGTGACATGCTGTGCGCTCCGCCGTTCACACCAACCTGCCCCCTTCTACTCGGGCGGGGAGCTGACGTGCGGGAACAGCTCCTCGAACGCACCGCGGGTGATGCGGTGGCGTACCTCGGGCGTCACCCCGTCGAAGAGCTCGCGTAGCGTCTTCTGAGTATGACCGAAAGTGCCCTCCAGGTGCGGGTAATCGCTTCCGAACATCACGTTCCGGTAGCCCATCGCCCACAGCGCCGCCGGCGCTGACTCGTCGTGCTGGAATGATGCGTACACCTGGCGGTAGAGGATCTGTTTGGGTTCGCGGGACAACTTTGGTCGCACGAACGCGGCGTGCTGGCGGTACCCCTCGTTGAGGCGGTCGCCTACGAACGGCACCCAGGTCGCCCCGCCCTCGGAGATGAGGATCTTCAGGTCGGGGTGACGGTCGAGGGCGCCGCCGCCGACGAGCTTGGCCGCCGTCCGCTGTCCCTCATAGGAGGTCTCCAGGAGGTTGAGAACGGCACCGCCGGGCCCGCGGTACAGCACGCGTTCATTATTTTCGGTGCCGATATGGAAGCCGAGAACCATCCCTGCCTCTTCTGCGGCCGCCCACAACGGCTCCCATGAGAGGTCATTCCAGTCCTTCATACCGGGCGGTATCCCGGTGGGAAGAGATACTATTTTCAGCCCTACCGAGGCGGCGTGCTGAACCTCCGCCACCGCGTCGTCGATCGAGAGCAACGGCATGAGCCCGGCAGGCACGAGCCGGTCGGGGGCAGCGCCCTGGATCTCTGAGACGAGCCACTCGTTCTCAGCCCGGGCCGCATCCCGGACGAGCACGGAGTCCTCGATCATGTTCGACCACAGGCCGAGCGAGGCGTACACCACCTCCGCCCAGATGCCCTCGTTGTTGAGATCGACCAGGCGTGCCTTGACATCGCGGGCGCCCGGTGGTCGGTGTGACATCTCCACTATCGTCTCGCCACTGGCACCCCGTACCGTCATGACCTTCGGCAGGGTACGGCGAAAACTCTTGCCGTCGACGTGGACGATCTCCTCATTCTCGCCGACCTTCTCGCTCCGTGGCATCCGCTCCGCCTGCTTCGCCGGCAGGATCTGGAACCACAGGTCGTCCGGTTCGAGGAAGTGCGAGTCGCCCGAGTGAGCCCAGATCTTTCTCGTACCTTCGTTCATCGTGACCTCCGTGCCGGCCAGGTCGGGTCCGGCGGGTAGCGCGAGCCGTCCGTGCGGAGCTGCCGCACTCACGATAAATCGAACAATCCGCCGATGCATTCGGGTACCAACCTCGGAAGCCGGGCGGGTTCAAGCGGGGGAACAGTCCCATGGAGCGGTGACGAACCACGGTGGACCTGAGCCGGCCATGTGGTCAGCCGCGCTCCTGCTGCGCTGCGAACTCCGCCATCCACGGGTTGGACGCCGTGGACGGTCGGTCAATCCCGAAGGCGGACCGGAAGGGTGTCCAACCCGTGGATGGCGACCGTGTCGCGCCAGACGGGTTCGTCGGTCAGCGACAGTCCGGGGACGCGGCGTAGGAGGGTGTCCACGGCGATCTGGGTCTCCAGCCGGCCGAGATGCGCGCCAAGGCAGTAGTGGAGCCCTTCGCTGAACGAAAGGTGGCGCGGCGCGGGGGTGCGGCCGGCGAACCGGGTGATGTCCAGACACTCCGGATCGGTGTACACGGCGGGGTCGCGGTTGGCGGCGGCGGTCAGGACGACGATGCCGTCCCCCCGCGCGAACGTGTGCCCGGCCAACTCCCGTTCCGCCAGCGCGACCCGATGGGTGAACTGTACAGGCGGCTCGTAGCGGAGCAACTCGTCGACGGCTGGCGCCGCGAGATCGGGATCGGCAAGCCAGAGCGCGATCTGGTCGGGGTTGCGCAACAGGGCCACGACACCCTTGCCGATCAGGTCCGAGACGGTCTCGTACCCCCCGATCAGCAGCCCCACGGACAGCCCGAGCGCCTCCCGGCTGCTCAGTTCGCCGCGGTCCTCGGCCGCGCACATCCCGCTCAGCATGTCGTCGCGAGGATCCTTGCGCCGCTGCGCGAGTAGCGCCGCGAAGTACGCCTCGAACTCTCGCATGGCCTCCGGCCTGCGCGCCAGGCTCTCGGGTGACTGCAGGATGTCCGGGTCTGTGCCACGGACGATCTCCAGCGACCACTTCTGGACCGCTGGGTAGTCCTCGGGCGGGATGCCGAGCATGTCACCGATGACGGTGAGCGGCAGTGGCCGTGCGAACGCCTCCATCAGGTCGACCTCACCGGCCTCGATCGCCGTGTCGAGCAGCGTATTGACGAGGTCCTCGATCTGCTGTCGGAGCCCCTCGGTGTTGCGCGGGACGAACGCCCGTTTGACCAGTCCTCGCATCCGGGTGTGGTTCGGCGGGTCCATCCGCAGCATCGATCCCGGCACGTCGTCGGGCGCCACTCCTGGACGGAAGGGGTTGATGCCCTCCTCGTAGCCGTGGCCCCACAGCGCGTCCGTGAAAACCGCCGAGCACTCCTCGTAGCGGGTCGCCATGAGAATATTCGGCCTGATCGGGTACAGCGCGGCAAAATCGCGGACGGCCGCGTACCGCGGGTAGGGGTTGGCTCGATGCATGGGATGAAAGGCGTCGAAGACAACCTGCGGCGCAGTGGACACGTCCACGCCCTTCTCTCGGCACGAGTGTCTCGAAATCATCTCACCGGGATGCCGCCGATTACACTCTCCGTCGACTGCCGCGAGATGAACATTCTTCGAACCAATCCGACCGCGATGCCGATGAAATGTTCACATGGATTCCTGCACACCGCAATCCGGCCTATGATCCGATAAAAAAACAGATCGCCGATGTAAACACCCGGAGAGATGAGGAATAGTGCGTACCGGAGTCCCAGTCGACGTCAGTCGACGCCATATGTGACCACGGGAGCGCTGATTTGTCCATCTACGTGTTGGACCAGGGGCATCCGGACGAGCGCACACGGCTGGAAGCGATGGCGCAGCTGTGGGATCCAGGCACCATGCGGCTCGTGGAAGCCCTGGGCATCGGCGCCGGGCATCGCTGCCTCGAGGTCGGCGCGGGCACCGGCTCGGTCGCGCGGGCGCTGGCCGAGGTCGTCGGCTCCGCGGTGATGTGCTCAGCCTGGGCTTCACCGACGAGGCCGCTCAGTACTACGGCACTCAGTTCCGCAGCACCGGCGAGTCGTGGCTCGCCTGGCAGCTCCTCGTGGAGCGATTCCAGCGGAGCATCATCGAAGCCGGACTGCTGACGCGGGACGAGGTGGACCGGTGGTGGTCTCTCAGCCGCGACGAGAACAACCTCATCATCAGCGCGGCGATGTTCGCCGCCTGTGCCCGCCGTGCCTGATCCCCTTGCCCTGGGCCCGCTCCGCGAGCAGACGCGCCAGCTGGGCGTCGGCCGCCACCACGGCGAGTTCGTACTGGGATGTACTCTGTTCGTATGCAGAAGAAGGTCGTCACGATCGGGAATTCGGCGGGCATCACGATCAGCCCAACCGAGCTGCGTGCCCTGGGCGTCGGCCCCGGAGATACGGTCGAGGTGACCGTCCGTGCCGGGGTACTCGAGGCCCGCGCCGTGAGCCGATATGAGGACACCCCCCTGCCCGACCTGATGGCCGTGATCAATGCGGCGCGGACCCGGCCGTGACCTGGACCCGACAGGAGTTCCTGACCGATGTCGCCCGGACCGGGGTTCTATCGCCGGAGTACGCCGAGGACGTGCTGGTGCGCCTGGCGCACCACTCCGCGGCGCTTGAGGGCAACACTCTCACCCTGGCCGACACAATCACCCTGCTGGTCGACGAACGGGTGCCTGTGGCCGGCACGCCGGTGCGCGAGTTGTACGAGGTTGCCAACCACTACCAGGCTCTCGCCCGCATCCTGCGGGCCGTCGCCGACGACGAACCCCTGAGCACCGACCTCGTCCGGGACCTGCACGCTGCGCTGATGGACCGCTTAGCCCACGACCGCGGCCAGTACAAGACATCCAGCAACATCGTCGCCGGCGCGTCGTGGCAGCCTGCACCACCCGAACGCGTCCCAGAACTCATGCTCCAGTGGGCCGACCAGACTGAGTGGCAAACCGCCAGCCTCGACAACGAGGCGCTGCTGGAGGCGATCGCCGGCGGGCACGTCGCTTTCGAACGCATCCACCCGTTCTCCGACGGCAACGGCCGTACCGGCCGCGCGATCATCGCCTACCAGACCATCCGCAGGTTCGGGTTTCCCGCCATCGTCCAGGTCACCCAGCGATCCGGGTATATCACCATGCTCGACACCCAGAACACGCCCACCCTGACCCGACTCCTCACGGTCTCACTCGCCGACGAGGCAAGCCGCGCCGCGGCGTAGCTGCTCGCGGCTGCACGTCAAGCAGCCGTCCGTGTCCGATCTTGAGCGGGGCGCTCTGGATCGTGCTGGGCTGTCGACCATTCGAGCCTATGTGGCGGCACTCGGCGGGAAGATCGAAATTGTCGCTGGCTTCGGTGACCGCCGGGTGGTCCTCAGCTGAGACCTGTGCGCCGGAGAGTGGCGGCTGCGACGCCCCCATCCGGGCACGTCGTGCCTACCAGAACGCCCATCCCGCGTGTTGGCTCCGGTGAACCGCGTCGCGCCGAACTGGTCCCACATGTCCATTTCCACGATCCGCCACCGCACTCTTCCACATGCCTGGCCGGACACCACGACAGTGGACCTCGCCGACGCAACCGACACGCATGCAGTGCCTGAGCGGATCAACAGCGTGCGTGACGGCTTTTCGCTCTGACATCGAATTCGAACGCTCGTGACAGGGAACCAGAACAAACACGCTCGAAGCTGCGGATGTTGCCTGACAAGTCAGCTGCACATCCGACGGATCTCTGGAGCGTTCATCATGAGCAAGCCCCCGCCGATCCCACCCCACCGCACCGACCCGCAACCAGGCTCAGCCGAACAACGACGCACCTCCCGGCGGCGTTTTCTCGAGGCCGGGCTGGCCGCCGCGACGCTGCCGATCGGTGCGGGGGTGTTCGCGGCCCGCCCAGCCGCCGCCGCGCAACCAACCGCCGATGCGACCGGAAGCCGGCCCAACCTGCTGATCCTGATGACCGACCAGGAGCGCACGGAGGTGGTGCTTCCCAGCGGTTTCAGCCTGCCGGCCCGCGACCGGGTGGCGAGCGACGGGGTGACCTTCGGCCTGCATCACACACCGACAGCCCCCTGCTCCCCCGCCCGGTCCACCGTGTTCACCGGCCTACATGCGCCGGTCAACGGCGTTTTGGACAACGTCGGCGCGGCGCAGCCGGACCTGTCCGCGACGATCCCCACGCTGGGCACCATGGTGAAGGCCGCCGGTTACCACACCTGTTACATCGGCAAGTGGCACCTGACCCAGAACATCACCACCGACCCGGCCTACCTCACCCCCTACGGCTTCGACGAGGCGATCGACCTACTCGCCGGTGGCACCCCGAATGAGGGAACCCAGCAGGACCCGGGCGTCGCCCAGCAGGCCGAGGCATGGCTCGCCGCGCACGCCGCTGACAGCCAGCCATGGCTGTGTGTGGTCAGCTTCGTCAACCCGCACGACATGATGTTCTGCCCGCGCTTCTACCGGCTCGATGACGTGCCCGACTACGGCGCCGCGGTGCCGACGAACTTCGAGTCGGACCTGTCCTCGAAGCCGCCGGTTCAGACCGTGTGGCGGGGTGAGAACGAGGCGGTCGGCGGCGCGATGCCGAACGCGGTCGCAGCCCCCGACGACGCACACCAGTGGCGGCAGTGGGGGAACTGGTACCTGGAATTGCTGCGGCGTACCGACGTGCTGATGAGCGGCGTGCTCGACGCACTCGACGCCTCCGGTCGGGCCGCCGACACGGTCGTGGTCCGGTTGGCCGATCACGGCGAAATGGGCGGCGGACACGGGCTACGACAGAAAGGAGCGATGATCTATCAGGAGAACCTACGGGTGCCGTTGGTGATCGCCGATCCGCGGCGTCCGGCCACCCATGGCAGCACCTCGACGGCTCTCACCTCGCACATCGACGTCGTGCCCACCCTGGCCTCGCTCGCCGGGATCGACGCCACGGCCTTCGGCCCGCTGGTCGGCCATGACCTCACGGTTCTGCTCGACCAGCCAGGCGGGTCGGTCCGCACCAGTCTGCTGGTGACGTCGGACGCGACCAGCAGCGGGCTCGGGCTGCCAGGGCTGCGGTACTGCATCCGGGGGGTGCTGACCGCGCGCTACAGCTTCGGCCGGTACACCACTCCCGATGGCATCGACAGCCCGCCGTCCGGCTACACCTTCGAGTGCTATGACCGCCTGGCCGACCCGGGTGAGCTGCACAACCTCGCCAACGACCCATCGCGGGCGAGCCTACTGAAGGACCTGAACGACCTGGTGAACCAGCTGATCGCCGACGAGCTTCAGGTTGGGGGGACGGCACATGCGTAAGGGTGCCCGGCAATAGGGGCGTGGATGTCGCCGCAGCCCCCTGACAGCACCATCACGGGCCAGACCCGTGAATGGACACGCCGACGTCCGTTTTGTCGCATTTCTGACAATGAACGATGAATGCGAGGACGGCCTCGGATGAATAGTGACCGAACAGGAAGGCTGACTGTCACCCCTTTGCTGGCCAGCGGTCCAGTGTGACGTGCTGTTGCCATAACGGGGGGATGGGCACGTGAAGCGAACGTCGGTATTCGCGTTGTTGTCGTTGCTGGCCGGGACGCTGTTGAGCGGCCTGGGACCCGCAGTTTCCGCCTCGGCGGCGACGCCGGATGTGATCGACGTGGTGTCGGTAAACGGGACGACGTCCGGGGCTTCCGCGGTCTCCATCATGCCGATGTTGTCGACGGGCGTGACCGGGACGCCGATTGCGTTGCCGACGGCCGCGAGCGGGGGTAATCGTCCCCTTACGTTGAGCGGGTCCGCATCCTCTGAGGGGCAGCTCAGCCTGTCCAGTGATGGGCGCTATCTCACCCTTGCCGGCTACTCCGCGTCACCGGGAACAGGGTCTGTCGCATCGACGTCGTCGGCGAGTGTGCCGCGGGTGGTTGGTCGTATCAACGGTGCGGGCAACGTCGACACCTCGACCATGCTCGGCACTGATGCGTTTACCGGTAACAACGTCCGCGCGGCGACGACGTCTGACGGGTCCCGCTTCTGGATCACGGGAGCCAATGGCGGCGCGTCGACGGTGAAGGGCGGCGTCGTCACGGCGGCGCTCGGGGCGACGACCGCGACGTCGGTCTCGACGACGGTGTCGGCTGGTCGGGTCCTGAACACGGCTGGCGGGAACCTGTACTTCGGAACCGACAAGACGACGCCGACCGGGGTGTCTCGGGTCGGGACCGGCCTGCCGTCGACGAGCGGGCAGAGCTTGAGCTTCCTCGGCGGCACGGCGGACCCGTACGGGTTTGCGCTGGTGACGGTCGGCGGCGGCGCTGTACCGGACACCCTGTACGTCGCCGACGGGACCACCGGTGGCTTGACCAAGTTCTTCTTCAACGGGTCGGCGTGGCAGTCAAAGGGCACCGTCGGCGGCGGCACACCGTTGTTCGGTGTCGCGGCGCGTGTCGAGAACGGCGGGGTGCAGATCTTCGCCACTACCCTGGGCGGGTCGAAGGTGGACAGCGTCTTCGACAGCTCAGGCGCCGGCGGCACGTTCACCGGCGCTCTGACCACGATCGCCTCGGCAGCCAGCGGGACGTCGTACCGAGGTATCGCGTTCGCGCCCGCCGGGCAGCCGGCGCCCGGACCCCAGCCCGTGCTCACCCTCGGTGACACCGTGCTGGGCAATGTGATCGGCGACGCGGACAACCCGACCCTGACCGTGGCGCTGTCCGACCCCGATTCGACGGTCGACGTGAGCACGCTCGCGGTGACCGTCGCCACATCCAACTCCGCCGTCGCCCCACTGGGCAACATCAGTGTCAGCGGCTCCGGGGCAACCCGCACCGTCAGCGTCGCGCCGACGGGCGTCGGCTACTCGACCATCACCGTGACCACCACCGACCCGCTCGGCCGCACCGGCACGGCGTCCTTCACCTACGGTGCGTCAGCCCCCGCGACGGACACCACCAGCCACTGGCTCGACGGCGCATCCGACGCGTCGACCGCGATCGACGTCGGCGGCGGCTACCTCCTTGTCGGCGACGACACGAGCAACGTGCTGCGTCTCTACCGCGGCGACCGTTCCGGTCTGCCGGTGAAGACCTGGGACATCGGCAGCCAGCTCGGTCTGGGCACCAAGGGGTCGGACTCGATGGATGTCGAGGCCGCCGCGCGGCTGGGTGACACCGTCTACTGGACCGGATCGATGGGCAATGCCTCCGACGACGGCGCACTGCGCCCGACTCGGTCCACGCTGTTCGCGACCCGGCTGTCCGGTAGCGGCGCGACGACGGACCTGACGCTGGTCGGCTCCTATTCGAACCTGCGCGCCGACCTGATCGGCTGGGACCAGGCAAACGGCAACCCGCTCGGGCTGGCTGACAGCGCGGCTGCCGGCCACCTGCCCAAGACGATCGACGGGTTCAACGTCGAGGGCATGGAGTTCGCCGCCGGCGGCTCCGGGACCGCGTACGTCGGATTCCGTGCCCCGTTGGAAACGGTCAGCGACCGAAATCTCGCTCTCGTGGTACCGGTGACCAACCTGCCCACACTCGTGACCGGTGCTGGGGTGGCCGCGACGTTCGGCTCGCCGATGCTGTGGAACCTGGGCGGGTTGTCGGTCCGGGACATCCGCCGCAACGCCGACGGCCAGTACCTGATCCTTGGCGGCTCCTACACCGGCGGAAATCCCACCTTCCGCCTCTTCACGTGGAACGGCGACCCGGCCTCGCCCCCGGTCGCGGCCACGACGGTGCTACCGGCACCGCTGGGCAGTTGGGAGTCGATCGTGGCCACGCCGGACCCGATCGGCGACGGCGCGCAGGTCCAGCTGATCGAAGACGACGGCGGCGTCGACTTCTACGGTGATGGCGCCACGACCGAGGCCAAGGCGCTCCCCCTGGGGCTGCGCAAGAGCCGCATCGACACCTTCACCCTGGCTCTGCCGACACAGGCGATCAGCTTCACCACGACTCCGCCCGTGCCCGCGACCTTCGGTGAGCGCTACCACGTCGCCGCTACAGGTGGTAGGTCCGGCCTGCCGGTCACGTTCAGCGTCGGCGGGACCGACAGCTGCACAGTCGGGGACGCGACCAGCGGCACGGACACGGATGGAAACGGCACCGGCGCCGCGACGATCACTCTCGCCGACGTCGGCTCCTGCACCGTCATGGCCACCGAGGCCGGCGGCGCGAGCTACCAGCCGGCGGTGTCGGTGCCGCAGTCGTTCTCGGTCACACCAGCGACCCCCACCGTCAACTGGCCGGCGCCGGATCCGATCACCTACGGAACCGGCATCTCGAACGCCCAGGTGAACGCAACCGCGAACGTTCCCGGAACGTTCCACTACAACGTCTCGCCCGGTGACGTCCTCACCGCCGGACCGCAGACGCTAACCGTGACCTTCACTCCCACGGACAGTGCGCGCTACACGAGTGCGACCGCGTCGGTCACCCTCGACGTTCACCAAGCCGCCCAGTCCATCAACGTCGCCGCCATCGGTAACCACACCTTTGGCGACGCGCCGGTGTTGCTCACCGCAAACGGTGGCGGGTCACCCTCGCCGGTCACCTTCAGCACGGCTGGGCCGTGCACTGTGGACCAGACCGACAAGGGGCCCCTGCTGACCTTCACCGGGGCCGGCACCTGCACCGTCATCGCCAACCAATCCGGTTACATCAACTATCTGCCGGCTAGTGCGGTTTCGCGCAGCGTGAACATCGCGAAGGCGACGCCGGGCCTGACGTGGTCGTCGCCGGCGGACATCACCTACGGCACGCCGCTGTCGGCAACAGAGCTCGACGCCACCGCCACTGTTGACGGCACCTACGCCTACAGCGACGACGATCAGGCAGGTGATGCCAGCGATCGCGTGCTGCACGCCGGCCCGCACACGCTGCACGTGACATTCACCCCGGTCGACGTCACCGACTACACCAGCGTCACCCGCGACGTCACGCTGACCGTCGACAAGGCCGACCCGCAACTCGCCTGGACCCCCGCTGTCGCCAGCCTGGTCTACGGGGTGCCGCTCGGCGGCAATCAGCTCGACGCCACCGCGGATGTGTCCGGCTCGTTCAGCTACACCCCGCCGGCCGGCACAGTGCTGCACGCGGGGACCCACACCCTGTCCGCGAACTTCGTCCCCGACGACACCACCGACTACACCTCCGCCGGCACCGTCACCACGCCTCTGGTCGTCGACAAGGCACCCCAGGAACTGTCCATCGATCCACCCGGCCAGCACACCTTCGGCGACACCCCGTTCACCGTGACGGCCACCGCCGGTCACTCCGGCAACCCGATCACCTTCACCCCGGTCGGACCATGTCAGCTCGCCAGCCCCAGCTCGAACGGCGATCCCGTCCGCGGCTCGGTCACGGTCACCATCACCGGCGCCGGTGACTGCTCGATCACCGCTCACCAGGACGGTTCCGAGGACTACCTGCCTGCACCGGCCACGACGACCGACCTCACCGTCGCCAAGGCCATCCCCGTCCTGACCTGGCCGACGCCGGCACACATCACCTACGGCTCGGTCCTCGGCTCCGGGCAGCTGGGCGCCACCGCGAACGTCAGC
>NZ_CAUVXP010000022.1:0-51410 GCF_963555955.1 Protofrankia sp. Cas3 | reverse complement strand
AGACAGTACCGCGGGGCGGCCGGCCGGGGTGAGGCCTGCCGGGGTGAGGACAGCCTGCCGGAGCGGGTGGGAGCGGTCCATGATGTTCCACACCTCGGTGGTTCCGTCCTGCCAGCCGAGGGCCAGCAGCCGCCCGTCGGGGGAGAAGGCTGCCGCGTTGAGCGGGCCGGTGTCGTGTCGCGGTAACTGGACCAGGCGCGTCACGTCCGAGGGCCGCGCACCCACCGCCCACAGCGAGAGCACTCCGAGATCGGATGCGACCAGCGTGTGCCCATCGGGGCTGAAACCCGCAGCCTGGATGACCCCCGCAGCCCGGCCGTTTCCCGCGATCCCGTGGACGGTTCCCAGGCCGACGGGATGCGCGGGGTCCGCCAGGTCGAACATCCCCATGACACCGTCCTGGCCGAGCAGATACAGCAGGTGCCCGCCGTCGTCGAGCCAGGACGCCATCACCCCCTGGGTGAACACGGGCTGCCCGTGCGCCACCACGTCGGTGAGCTTGCGGCGATGATCAGGTTGGGAGACGTCCCACACCTGTGCCGTGCCGTCGCCGGTGCCGATGACCAGGATCCGGCCGTCCCCACTGTAGGTCACCGTGCCGACGACGTTCGGCAGGTTCTCAATGGCTCCGGAGAACTGGGTACCTGCCAGGACGTCGAGCAGGGCCGCCCGGCTGGTCTGCGACGGGTCCCGTTGGAATGCCTCCACCGCGAGCAGCAGCGCGGACCGTGGCTCGGTGCCGGTAGCCGAGATGGCCGCCGCCTGAAGCTGGCGGACGGTCGCCGCCCGGAGGTTGCGCTGTGCGCTGGAGCGCTGCTGGAACGCCACTGCGGCGGCCAGCACCGTCAGACACAGAGCGAACGCCAGGCCGGCGAGGATCTGTCGCAGCCGGCGGACCCGCCGGCGTTCCCGAGCCTGTTCGGCCTGTTCCGCTCGGATGCTGGCGTCGAGGAATTCCCGGTCGGCCATCCGCAGCAGGCGCTCATGCCGCGCGTCGGCGGCCCACTCGCGGGCCGCAGCCAGCCGGACGCCGCGATGACAGAATGCCGGATCACGACCGGCACGCTGCCAGGCGTCCGTCGCATCGGCCAGTTGCTGACGGATGACCAGCCCGGCGCGATCCTCGTCGAGCCATCGGCGCAGCCGGGGCCAGGCGCGCAGCAGGGCCTCGTGGGAGAGCTGCGCCCCGCCGTCGTCGACGGTGACCAGCCGGGCCTGCGCCAATCGGTCGCACACCAGGGTGATGATCTGGCGCTCCACGTTGGAACGGCCGTGGGTCATCTCTCGTAGGTCGACGCGGCGTCGCACCGCCTCCCCGCCGCTGTCGCTGTCGCTGAGATGAACCATGTGTAACAGCAGGTCCCGCAGGGCCAGCCGGCCCGGTTCGGACAGCGTGTCGTGGATCTCCTCGGCGGTGCGGGTGACGGACCGCCAGATCCCACCGGTGGCCTGATAGCCGGCGAGAGTCAGGGTGCGACCGCTGCGCCTGGTCCAGGTGGCGCGCAGCGCGTGGGCCAGGAACGGCAGAGCTGTGCCCAGGCCGGAACTCCCGCCCTCACGCAGGTCCCGCAGCAGGAGATCGGTCAGACCAGGCTGCAGGACCAGGCCGCCTGCCTGCGCCGGGCGTTCGATGGCCGCCCGTAACCCGGCATCGTCCAGGGGCGGTACCGTCACCTGGCCGTCCCGCAGAGCGCGGACCAGTTCGGGATATGCCAGGCAGTTGCCGTAGTGGTCCGCGCGGAGCCCGAGCACCACCCGCGTACGGTCCGGGCCGGTGTCGGAACCGGCGCACAGCACATGGATGAATCGCGCCCGCTGATCCTCGTCCGGGCACCGGGTGAAGACCTCCTCGAACTGGTCGACGACGAGTACCGCGCAGCCGCCGGACCGCTCCGCGATGCTGGGCAACCGTCCGGCCAGCAGTTGCCGTTCCACCTCATCCAGAGGCTTCCCGGTGGCCACCGTCAGCCGTTCGGCGAGAGCCTGCAGCGGTTGGGCTCCCGGCGCCGCCAGCAGCACCGCCGGCCAGGGACTCGTCCGGTCCGCATCGTGCCGGCGGTCCAGGCCGGCCAGC
The DNA here is from genome assembly GCF_963555955.1 of Protofrankia sp. Cas3. NCBI lineage: Bacteria > Bacillati > Actinomycetota > Actinomycetes > Frankiales > Frankiaceae > Protofrankia > Protofrankia sp. Cas3. The sequence continues at coordinate 49,336 of NZ_CAUVXP010000022.1, read as the reverse complement.
AGCCCAGCACGCAGGATCGAGGACTTGCCCACCCCGGAGGACCCCACGAGCATCACTGGATGGTGACCGGTATCGCTCCCGGTGACCTCGCCCAGCAGGCGCTGGACGACATCCTCCCTGCCGAAGAACCGTTCGTGGTCCTCCGCTTGGAACGGCTCCATCCCCGGATAGGGACACGCAGAGTCGTCAGGTGGCCGCAATGATGTGTCATCGGGCTCCGCGACGGGCTGGTAGGCGGGATTGGAGGCAAGGACGAGTTCCCCGGCCCTGCCGTCGCTCTGCCGGTGCGGCCGGGCCGCCGCGGCCTGCAGGCGCCGGTCGAGGTAGCCGTAGACGTGGTCGAGGGTCAACCGGACCGGGCCGGCGGGGTCCCCCTCGTGCAGGAGCCGCAACAGCTCGCCGGTGAACAGGGTGTGGCGCTCGCCCGGCGGAGCATAGGAGACCGCGTAGTGGGACGCCGAGGTCAGCAGGTAGCTGCCGCGTGGCCGGGCGGAGGCGTAGGGATCCCGTTGGCGGCCGCGGCCGGTCGCGTCCGCCAGCCCGGAAAAGCAGCAGTCGAGCATGACCACGGTGCTGGCGGGCAGGTCCGCGAGAATGTCGCGGATGGTCTGATAGGAGGCCGACCGGGCGATCCGGTCTCCAGCGAGGCTGGCATGCGTGGCCAGGTAGAGCCGATCCCCTGGCCCGAGCAGGCCGTGCCCCGCGAAGTAGAAGAGAACGACGCCGGTGGCCTGTGCGGCGATCTCCTCCACCGCGTCGAGCACAGCGCCTTCGTCGGCGGGGTCGATGATGGTGCGGATGTGTGCGGGCTCCATGCCGCACACCTCTTCGAGTGCCCGTCGCAGATCCTCGACCGTGGTGGCCACCGACGGCAGATCCGGCAGGCCCGACGCGTCGGTGTGCCGGCTTGTTCCCACCAGTACCGCCCGCGCACCCATCCCCGCCAGGTCACCGAGCGGTGGTCGCCGGGGTGCCGTCATCCGTCCGAGCCTTTCATCCACGCCCCTACTGCCGGGCGCTCTTATTCGGCGGGTGCGGCGGGAGGCCGCGCGGTCTCGTCGGATGGCACCGTGCCAGGTTCCAAGGACCGGGCGAGTTGTTGGGCCAATTCACCCACCTGTCGCGCGTCCAGCCCGCGGACGTGCTCGGCCGCCACTGCGATCGTGGTTCCGTCAGGTCGGGTGACGGTCACGGTCTGGTTCCCGGTGCGGCGCTGCACCCACGTCACCAGTGCGGCGGCCAGCACTGTGGCGACCCCTCCCGGTTCCAGGACCACGGTGAGGAGATCTGCGGCCGTCCCCATGGTCCCGGCCGCGGGCTCGCCCGTCGCGCGACGACGGATCCGGCCACGCAGCTGCGGCTCCCTGGCAAGCCAGGTTCCCAACGGCGCAGCGCCGCCATCGGTCCGCTCGCTGCCGTCCTGCACCGCGATGACGACATTCATAGTCCGTATTGTGCTCTTTTGGCTGTACGGGGTGCGGGCATGGGTGCGGACCCTGGAGCACCTCGACAACCGGCGAGCACCCACGCTTCGTGCCGGGGCGGCCACCGCGTACTGTGTGCCTCCTCGTGCCCGGTTATGGGGGATCCGCGACGACATCCACGAAGCCTTCCGCACCCTCGGCTGCGCCATCACCCGCTGGCGACGGCTGAAGGCCTCATTTTGTTAGGAGTCCTTGTTCGTTCAGTGGATGCCCGGCTGGTGGGCAAGCATTTGCTCGACGATTTGAAGATCTCTTTTGATTCGATCGAGGACGGCTGTCGCAGCGTCTTCGTGCCCGTCGGTGGGGTTCTGCCGCAGCAGGCTTCGGACTGCCATATCGGACAGGATGCGTCCGGTTTCAACCACGGTCGTGCTGCCACCCGGCTGGTACCACCAGGAGGCGAACAGCACCATCCCGCTCAACGCTCGTGCTGCAATCGCCTCGTCGACGGGATGGAACAGGCCGCACCGGATACCGTCGGCGATCGTCGATTCCACAGTTCTTTCGAAACCATGCCATATCTCCTTGTATAACCGGGAGACCTCGGGCGGAAGGTTTGTCTCGCTCCGGCTGACCAGCCGGGTGCGCTCGGGGTGACGGAGCGCTGCTTCCACTGTCCCCATCATGATTTTCTTCAGTCGCAGATCCGGCCGTGAAGCCAGGTTTTCAGGCATATTGATGACAAATGCCGAGTTGGCCAGAGTGTCACGGGCGATCTTGGCCACCAGATCGTCCTTACTTGAGACATAGTGATACAGGGCTGGGCGGCTCACCCCCAGGGCATCTGCGACGTCCTGCAGGGTCGTACCGGCGTAGCCCCGCGTCGCGAACAGCTCCGCGGCGGCGTCCAGGAGCGCTGACTCGAAGGCCTCCCGCCGGGAGGACGAACGACCGCTGCTCGGACGGACCAGACCCGCGGTGAACTGGGTGTCCGTCTCGCTCTGTATGTCCCCGATTGCGACACCTGTGTCCTCGGGCGGTGCCGGCTCCCTCACTCTTCCGAGTGTAGAGATGAGCCGGCCGTGGTTGGCAGGCCTGGAGGAGCGAAAAAGGTGCGGTAAATTCCTGGGTTCAACACCATTGTCGAAAGTTCGACTTGCATGTAACCTGGCCCACACTTCACATGATGTTGGAGGTGGCCGGTGGGTCAGCCGCACGAGAACGGTGCTCAGGCGTCGGAAGCCGAACCCCGGGTGCTGTTCGGCTTCAACGTTCGAGGCGAGAAGAAGGAGATCCGTCGGCTGGACAGGCTCGGAGCGGACTCGCTGTGGGCGAGTGGTCATGTCGCGGCACCGCTTCCCACTCCGGAGGCGCTGGTGAACCTGGGGCTCCTCGCCGCGCTCACCGAGCGGCCGCGCATCGGAACCGCGGTGCTCCTGCTTCCGCTGTATCCGCCGGCAATCGTCGCGAAGCAGGTGGCGTCGATCGATCGGGTGAGCGGGGGGCGGGTCACGCTGGGGGTGGGGGTCGGTGGGGAATATCCGCAGGAGTTTGATGCCTGCGGTGTGCCGGTCGCCGGCCGCGGCTACCGGGTCGACGAACAGATTCGCGTCTTACGGGACCTGTGGACCGGCGAAGCGGTCGATGGGGCCGGCCCGCATTACCCGTTCCAGGGCGTGCGGATCTCCCCGCCGCCCGTCCAGCCCGGTGGTCCACGGATACCGATAGCGGGGACGAAGGCGCCGGCGATGCGGCGAGCCGCGACCATCGGCGACGGCTGGATGCCCTATCTGTTGTCTGCGGACCGGTACGCCGAAACGGTCCGGACGGTTCGCGCCCAGGCCGACGCCATCGGACGTAAGCTCGACAGCTTCGAATGGTTCCAGTTTCTGTTCATCGGTGTAGCGGACCGGCCCGAAGACGCCTACGCCGACATGGCGCAGATGTTCGGCTCAGTCTGGTCACGGGACCTGCGCGGACTCATCCACCGCGTGACCGCCGCAGGTACCCCGGAACAGGTTGCCGCACGGGTGCAGGCCTACGTGGATGCGGGGGCACGCCACATGATCTTTCAGCCGAGCGGTGCGGACCTCGACGAGTCCCTCCGCAACGCGGAACGCATCACGCACGAGGTACTGCCCTTGATAACCCTTTCCAGGCGGGTGGAGGCGACAGACGAATGCTGATGGGCGACATATTGTCACTGGCAGCCGCGAACTGGCCGGAACGGGTGGCGCTGGTCACGGGGAACGAACGCCGGACATTTGCGGACCTGCACGCGGACTCGTTACGGCTGGCGGACGGCCTTTCCCGGATCGCATCGCCGGGAGACCGGATCGCGATCCTGGCTCGCAATGTGCCCGCCTATGTCGAGGCTCTCTACGGTGTACCGACCGCCGGCATGGTACTCACCCTGCTCAACTACCGGATCCATCCCAGGGAATGGGCTGAGATCATAGCTGCGGCCGGCGCCCGGGTGCTGATTGTCGATCGGGAGTTCGTCGACGAACTCCGGCCCGTGCTTGGCGACGTCCCGGCTATCGAACACATGTTCGTGATTGGTGGTCCATCGGACGGCCGCGGCTCCTCCTACGAGGAGCTGGTCGCATCGGCCTCACCCACCCGTCCTCAGGTGGAAGTGTCAGATTCCGACACGGCATGGCTGGTTTATACGAGCGGTACGACCGGGAGCCCCAAGGGGGCGATGATCACCCATCGTGGAATCATCACAGCGGCCATGACAATGATGCTCGCGGTCTCGCCGACGGAGCGTGACCGGATGCTGATGACCTTCCCCATGTGCCATGTTTCCGCGTTTCAGGTCCCCACCTACCACCTGTGCGGGGTGCCGACTGTCCTGATGCCCGCGTTTGAGCCGAGCGCGTTCCTGGAACTGGTGGCGGAACACCGAATCACGATCACTTCGCTGGCGCCGACGATGGCGTCTTTCGTGCTCCGGTATCCGGGCTATGACACGGCCGACCTGTCCTCCATCCGCCGACTGGGATACGGCGGGATGGCCATGCCCACGAGCACTGCCCGCGCTTTGGCGGACCGGCTGGGACCGGTTTTGGTGACCGGCTTCGGCCAGACCGAGTCAACCGGATGGGTGACGGCTCTCAGTCCTGAGGACCATGTTCGTGCGCTGTCGGGTCAGGAGCAACTGTTGGAGTCCTGTGGCCGGCCGTTGCCGCTGACCGCCGTCGCGGTCATGGATGAGCAGATGCGGCGATGCCCCGCCGGCACCCCCGGTGAGCTGGTCATCCGCGGTGATCTGGTTACCAGTGGTTATTGGAACGACGAAAAGGCCACCGCCGCCGCGTTCACCGATGGGTGGCTGCACACCGGTGACGTGGCGACCGTGGATAAAGAAGGATACGTTTATCTCGTCGACCGCATCAAGGATATGATCATAACTGGTGGACAGAACGTGTACTCCACGCAGGTGGAGCAGGTCCTCCATAAGCACGAGGCCGTGTCGGAAGCCGCCGTCATCGGTGTTCCCGACCCGGTATGGGGGGAGAGTGTGGTAGCTGTGATTGTTCCCCGGCCCGGTGCACACGTGGACCCCGAGGACATCCTCAGGACCTGTCGGGCGCAGCTTGCCGGTTACAAGAGCCCGCGGAAGATCCATGTGGTTGCCGAACTTCCCAAAAACATCACCGGAAAGGTCCTCAAGCGCGAGCTCCGCGGCCGGTACGCGCCTTCGACAGCTCTCTGATCACCGCGACATTGGGTAGTCTTGGATGTCAGCGGGTCTCCGTCCCATACGTGGAGGTGGCCGCCCCGTCTGCATCTGACGGTATTGATTGTATTCACCCTGTCGTGCAGGGTGAAATTGCTCAACGCCTGTTCCAGGCTTATGCACAGGCTGGTGTCAAAGTAAATATCGTATATGGCGCGACCCAGTTCGGGCCAATGGTTATTACGAGAGCAGGATCCGCTGCAGAGAATGTCTATCTGGTTGGCGGCTTTGCGCCATCGACCGCCAAGGGAAATATCGAGGTCGACACCTTCAACGCTCTGGGCAAGCGGATCGCGGGGGCTTGCCGGGCTACCGTTCACCGTCCGGATTCCCTCCGCCGCCGGTGTCGTCACCCGGCACGGATCGGGCGCCGGGATGTCGTTGCCCGGCCGGGCCCTGCGCAAATGTGGTCAGCATCGTGGTGGTGACGGTGGTGACGAAGTTCTGTACTACGGGTCCGGCCGCGCCGGACCCGCACACATCGGTTACGCCGCATACCCACGCGCTGGTACCGGCGTCGAACACTCCCGCGCCCGAGTCGGCGGTGTAGTAACTGACGTCGGAATGGTCGGGCCGGCCATGACAGAGCACCGGTGAATGTGCGAGGACCTCGATCCGCGACGGTGTCGGATAGGTGAGGTCGACCCGGTCGTACTCGGATCCGATCATTCCCGGAATACGGCTGCCCGCGCTCAACCCGGTTCCGGCGAACAGCCAGTGTCCGGGGTCGCGGACCACGAGGTCGGCATGTACCGGATTGCACTGGTACATGCCACCGGTGAGCGAGCTCTCCGGTCTCGCATTCGGCGGAGACGGCCAGTTCGCGGTCACGGCGGCGTCGTCGACGCCGTTCAACGGGTCCTCGGCCGCGACCTTGTAACCGGTTTCCAGCCGGTCCGGCCCGAACGCGGTCGGTCCCAGCCGAATTCGTCGGAACACCGCGTTCGCGCCCAGGAAAGCCAGATTCACCCCGCGCTCACGGGCCCGCGTCAACGCGTCCCGCATCGCGGGCGAATAGTACTCGTCATGCCCCATGGAAACGACCGCGCGGGCGCCGTCCAACAACGCTGGATCGCCGTGGAGGTCGATATCCGTTGCATAGGCGACGGGCAGCCCGAGTTTCTCGGCGAGGATGATGACCGGGGCTTCGTTGCCGGTGAAGTCCGCGGCGCCGTCGCCGTAGTCGTACGGTCGGTCGAACGAGACGACCCGGGCCCGGTCGGCGAATCCCTTCGGGCCGTGGTAAAGGCTGTATCCACCCCACGCGTTGTATGCCTGCCAGGTTGTCACCGCCGCGAGCAGTACCACCCGTCCCGATGTCGTCGGGTTGCGGACGGTCAACGGAACGTAGGTCTGGAAACCGTCGGAGTCGTCCAGGCGCATCAGATACGCGCCAGGCGGCCAGCTGCTCGTGTCGAACGCCGTTGTCGGCATCCAGGACGTGCTCACGGTGCTGGTTTTCGGGTCGCGCGCGGCGGGGGCCTGTACCCGACCGGGTAGCGGACCGACCTCGGTGACCAGCCGGCAGGTTCGTCCGCCGTACCAGCCGATCCGGAAGACGGAGGCCCTGAGCGTGGCCGCGGTCGTGGACGCGAACAGGTGCAGTTCGTCCCCGGTCCGGATGCTGGCATGGTCGAGCCAGCCCTCCACCGCGTGGTTGTAGCCGAGACGGGCCAGGCCGCAGTCGGCACCGGGCTTCGCGTTCTCGGCCCGGACGTCAAACCCGGCGCTCGCCCCGGCGCTCGCCCCGGCGCTCGCCCCGCCAGGCACGCGCCCCGTGGCCTGGCGGCCCCGGTCGGCACCGCCGCTGCACCCGCCGAGGACGACCGCGATCACCACCGCAACCGCGATCGCGACGGCGACGGACGTGGGCCATCCGGCAGACTCAGGCCGACTGTGGCGTCGGCTTCCATGCGCTGGCATCCAGACCATCCTCGTCAGTGTTGTTCAGGCGGCGGCGCCTTATGCTCGGGTATGGGTCCAGGTACGGGTACGGCCATGCAGCCTGAAGCAGTGGGACGAACACGTTCCGTCATTCCGGATATTCCCTACATCCGCGGCCGGGGTGGCGGGGAACAGCGCGCGACCTTCTTTGAGTTGTACTTCGACCTCGTCTACGTCTTCGCCGTCACCCAGATATCCCACCACCTGCTGGCGGATCTGAGCTGGATCGGCGCGGTGCAGGCGGCCTTCTTCCTCGTCGCCGTCTACTGGGCCTGGAACTACACGACCTGGATGGCCAACTGGTTCGACCCGGAGACGGTGCCGGTTCGACTCGTCCTGATCTATGTGATGCTGGCCAGCTTCCTGATGGCCGTGGCGATCCCCGAAGGCGCCGTCGACCTCGCACTGCTCTTCGCGGCCAGTTACGTGGCGTTGCAGATCGGTCGGAACGCATTCGTCGTGTGGGTGACCCCGCCGGGGGCGTTCAACGAGAACTTCCGGCAGATTCTTGCCTGGAGTATCCTTTCGGCCCCGCTGTGGGTCGTCGGCGGGATACTGTCCGGTGAGCCGCGCTGGCTGCTCTGGGTCGCCGCGCTGGGGCTCGACCTGGCGGCGCCGCTGGCTCGGTACTGGGTACCCCGCGCCGGTGCCACCCCGATGAGCCAGTGGGAGGTCGAGGGCAGCCATTTCGCCGAGCGCTTCCAACTTTTCGTGATCATCGCGCTCGGCGAGAGCATCGTGCTGGCCGGGGTTACCGCCTCCGGTGCGGGGCTGCGCGGCCCGGTCGTCGTCACGCTCGGGTTTGCATTTTTGACGTCGACCGCCCTGTGGTGGCTGTACTTCGGCCAGATCGCCGCATCGGTCGCCCGGCGGATCAGCCGGAGTGCGGCGGACGAGTCGGGCCAGATCGGCCGAGACGTCTACACCTACCTGCATCTCCCCATCATCGCCGGGATCGTGTTGACGGCGGTCGGCGTCGAGCTGGTGATCGTGCATCCCGGCGGCGAACTGCACACGGCCGGTGCTCTGGTGACGCTCGGCGGTCCGGCACTCTATCTCCTCGGCCTGATGGCGTGCGCGGCCCGTATCGGCCGCCGACCGAGCTGGTCGCAGGTGGCCGCGGTGGTGGTGTTGCTCGCGGCCGTGCCGCTCGCCGCCCACCTCTCCGGCCTGCTCGTGCTGATTGTGCTCACCGTCGGGCTCATTGCCCTGGTCGTGGTCGACCAGATCCGGCCGCAGCTGGCGGATTCCACGCCGCATCCGTGAGGGCGCACCGGTGAGGGGCGAACCAGGCCGTTGCGGCACACCGGAGGGCGCGGGCTGGCGCCGTCCTCGTCCTGTAATCCGTGGCGGGTGTCTGGTGGCGGCCGGCGGTCCTACGTTGGAGATATGAACCCCCTCACCCGCCCGCTGCCATCGCCGCCGGAGACCCTGCGGCGTGGACCGCTGCGCGAGGGCCGGTTCACCAGCCGGTTGCATGACCCGCGGGTGGCCGCGCTGCTCGGGATCTGGCTCGGTATCGCCTTCGGGACGTGCTTTGCCACCGGTTTGGTCTCCCATTTCATGCAACATCCGACGTCGTGGTTCTCGTGGCCGTCCCGGCCGGTGTGGTTCTACCGGTTCACCCAGGGCCTGCACGTGGCGACCGGGTTGGCGAGCGTACCGCTGCTGCTGGCGAAACTGTGGACGGTCTACCCGCGGCTGTGGGAGTGGCCGCCGGTCCGCACGGTCGCACACGCGTTGGAGCGGATTTCGATCATCGTGCTCATCGGCGGTGCGCTGTTCCAGCTCTCCACCGGGATCGCGAACATCGCCCAGTGGTACCCGTTCCATTTCTTCTTCACGGTCGCCCACTACTGGGCCGCGTGGGTGACGATCGGCGCGCTGCTCGTGCACGTGGCGGCGAAGCTGACGGTGGTGCGCGTCAACGTCGGACGCGGCAGGGTCCACGGCGTCGCCGTCGAAGGTGTCGCCCTCGAAGGTGTCAATCGTGACGGCGGCGATCTCGAACCGGGCGGCGTACCGGTGCGGACCAGCTCGCCGGAACCCGACGGTGACGGGTTGTCCCGACGCGGCTTCGTCGGAGCGGTCGGTGCGGCCGCTGGAGTGATCACGGTGGTCACCGTCGGTCAGGCGGTGCCCGGTCTGTCAGAGTTGGATCTGCTGGCCCCACGCAAGCCGACGGTCGGACCACAGAACCTGCCGGTCAACCGCACCGCAGCCGCGGCCGGGGTCGCCACCGTGGCGCGCGACCCCGGATACCGCCTGGAGGTCGTCGGCCCCCGGCCGCTGCGGTTGAGCCTGGCCGACCTGGCCGCGTTTCCCCAGGCCACGTCCCATCTGCCGATCACCTGCGTCGAGGGGTGGAGCGCGGATGCCACCTGGTCGGGGGTTGCGCTGCCGCAGCTACTGGATCGGGCCGGCATTCCGCACGACGCCACGGTGCGGGTCGAGTCGCTGGAGAGCGGCAGCCTCTACAGCACGAGCGAGGTGCGTCCACCGCACGCCCGGGACTCGCTCACCCTGCTGGCCACCGGGCTCCGAGGCGAGCCGCTGGCGCTTGACCACGGCTATCCGGTCCGCTTGATCGCCCCGAACCGACCGGGTGTCCTGCAGACCAAATGGGTGCACCGGGTGGTGATGGTATGAGTGAGTCCGCCGGACGCCGGGCACCGGCATGGCATGCGGCGGTGCTGGGGCTCCGTGTCCTGCTGGTCGGCGGTGGCATTGCCATGGTTGGCGTCGGGGTGTTCGGGGCGTTGGACGCGCATCTTGCGGTCAATCCGCCCTACGCCTTCGGTTGGGGGCTGGTGGCCATCGCCGTCCACGACGCCCTGCTGGTCCCGGCGCTGGCCGTGATCGGTCTCGTGCTGACGAAGCTGGTCCCGGCACCGTACCGGGCCGTGATACAGGCAGCGTTGATCGTCAGCGGCTCGGTCGCGTTGGTGTCGTTGCCCCTGTGGCGGGGGTATGGCCGCAAACCCGACAACCCCTCGGTCGACCCGCTGGCCTACGAGCGCAACCTCATGATCGTGCTGGGCGTGGTCTGGGTGATTGCCGCGGTCGTCATGTTCCGCCGCCGGCTACTGGTCCGCCGCCGGCCGGGAGCGACGGCGGTGCCGCGGTCCGAATCCCGGCGTGATTGACGAGCCTGATCGTGTGATCGGGTCGGGTGATTATCGATGCCCCGCGCCGCGGATTCGTCTAGAAAAAGGGAGTCCAGGTCGACGAGACCAGGCCGGGCGAGGGAGATCTCAGGATGCCGACCGCCGATACCACTGTGCACGCCGTCGACGCGACGCCCGGTGGGGAGCGTCCCGGCGGCCCGGTCGAGGTTCCCTGGTCGGTGCTGTCGGACTACCGGTGTTTCGGGTGCTCGCCGCACAATGATCAGGGCCTTCAGCTGCAGTTCCGGACCCATCCCGAGGGCTTGCAGGCCCGCTTCACCTTCGGGCGGGCACATGAGTCGTACCCCGGGGTCGTGCACGGTGGCCTGGCCGGAGTGGTCTGTGATGAGATCATGGGCAACCTGATCGTGCTCCAGGCGGGTCTCACCGCGTTCACCACGGCGATGAAGGTGCGTTACGTCTCACCCTTGTTCGTCGGGAGGACGTATGACTGCGTAGCCCGGATGCGACCGTCGCGTGTGGAGCAGACCGGAGTCGGCCTCACCCATGCTGCGGCCGAGATCCTCGATCTTGATGGTGCGACGATGGCCACTGCGACGGCCAGTTACCGGCTTGTCAGTCTGGAAGAGGCGCGCCGGCACCTGACCCTGGCCGACACCGACGCTGACCGTCTGCGCGATGCCATGTCTGTTGATGTTGCTCCTGAGAATACGGAGTGATTGTATCGTGACGGTGTGCATCGTATCCCGTCCATGTCCATCGTCGCCAAGTTTTTCATAAGTTTTTCATTGGTTTTCTTATTGTAGATAGAGTGCGAGTCATATAAAGTGCGGTGCCTCTTCAGGGTTTTTCAGCGGATGCCGGCCGCCGACGGCGGGAGTATTCCTCAAATATTACTTTGCGTCATCGATTTTTGTCGCAGCGCCAATGGCTGCTTGCTGACAATCGGTTGTCAGAGACGTACGCAATGTTTTCAAGCGCGTTGTTCCACCTGCTCAGAGGGTGTGTCGCGGGTGGTGGGTAACCTCTTGTGCGCACGGAAATTGATCAATGTATCGCCGTGCGTGGTGGCCTATAGGCGACCTGATAGTGACTCTGCGTGATAGTTGGTCCTGATGTACCGGCGGGATAACGCAGAGGTTTCGGAACGCCCTTTGCACACAGCGGCATTTCATGCAACGCTGTTGTCCGAACAGCGGAGTCGCAGGGGTATCGTTCTCCGCCAGACGGTCGAGGGTGTCGCCACCGCCTCGCCGAGTGCTCGGGAGGCCAGGTCCAAGGGGGATGAGCTGGATCGTACGACCCGTGTGACGGCGGTGGTCTGGGGAATCCTGCCGCTGTTATAGTGAGCGTGCTACACCTCAAGGCGTGAGTGATACGGCGATCCGCGGAATTGACGGGTGTCGTGAGTCGCCTTTTTTCGCGTTCTTTCCAGGCTGGTCGGGCACCTCTCTGTCGCCGCTGGCGAGCACCAACAGCGCAGGTCAGGGGCATCAGGCGTTGCTGCGCGCCGGTGGAGACCTGGGCATCTATGCCTTGATGGAGAATCTATGTTCGAATCGCGTGCGGCCGATCACGCGTTGAGCGGAAGTACTACTTCTAAGGTTTTCGACATGCTGTCCGGCGTGTTGACCGACGTTGTCGGTCTGGCATTCGTGCTGTATCTCGCTGCCGCTGTGGTATGTATTCTTCTGGCCCTCCTCCTGCGCGTCCGCGGTCGTCTCGGGCATACGTCGGCCGAGCGTGTCACCGCGACCGGGAGCATCGGCCGACCAGCCGGACGACGGGTCAGCCGATGAGCCGGCCGTGCCGTGTACGGAAAGTTAAGATTTCCACGGAATTTCGCCGTGGTTTCGCGCTCCGATCAGCAGAGAGTCACGGCCGCCGGTCGCCGGCCAGACCCGGTCCGACCTGGTCCCGGCTGTCGGGGGGTCCGGTGCTGTGGCGGGTGGTCCTCCTCCTGCCCGTTGCCTGGTACCTGGCCGTTCCAGCGACCGCGCAGGCGCAGGCACCACGCCGGGCGGGCGCACTGTCGGCGGGGTCGTTACTCGGCCAAGGGGTCGATGCCGCATGGTTACTCGCCGCCGGGTTGATCGTCATGGGTTTCCTCTACCTGGTGACGATGCTGTTGCTGTCCCGCACCCACCAGCCGCCGCCGCAGGCTGTGCCCGCCGGGCTGTTCTACGTGTTCGTCATGCCCTGCCTCAACGAGGAGGCGGTGATCGGGGCGAGTCTGCGGCGCTTGCTGGCCACCGCAAGGGACGACATTCGGGTCCTGGTGGTCGACGACGGTTCGGACGACGCTACGTCCAGCATCGTGCGCGGGGTCGACGACGAGCGCCGGTGGCTGTTGCGGCGTGATCTGCCCAATGCCCGGTCAGGCAAGGGCGCTGCCCTGAACGCCGCCATCGCCCACCTCCGCGTTCGCGATGAGGTCGCCACCCGCGACCCGAACAACGTGATCGTCGTTGTTGTCGACGCGGACGGACGCCTGGATTCCCATGCCGTCGACGTCGTCGCGTCGTACTTCAGCGACCCGCGTACAGCCGGCGTCCAGACCGGCGTCCGTATCAACAACCGTCGTGGCAACCTGCTGGCCCGTATGCAGGACATGGAGTTCGTGATCTACACGGACATCTTCCAGCGCGGTCGGGCTCATGTCGACAACGTGGGGCTGGGTGGCAACGGCCAGTTCGTGCGGCTTTCAGCACTGCGGTCACTGGGCGACGAGCCGTGGACGCACAGTTTGACCGAGGATCTCGACCTCGGGGTCAGGTTACTGCTCGCGGGTTGGCGCAACCGGTTCTGCCCGCAGGCCGACGTCCACCAGCAGGGCGTGGTGAGACTTCGCCGGCTGCTGCGCCAGCGCTCGCGATGGTTCCAGGGGCACCTACAGTCATGGCGGCTGATACCGCGGGTGATTCGGGAGGCGCGGATCCGCAGCCTGCCCGACATGCTCTTCCACCTGTCGAGCCCATTATTGATCTTATTGGCATCCCTGCTCACACTCGCGTTCGGATTCTCGACCGCCGCGGTTCTGGCCGACTGGTTCGCCGGTGGGCCCAGCCCCGATCCGAGTCTGTTCGCCGGTGCCTACCTGATGGCCGCCGTTCCGGCACTGATCTGCGCGCTGGTCTATCGCAGGCAGGAGCCGCTCTCCGGAGTCGGCGTCCTGCGGTTGATCGGTTACGGCCATCTCTACATCCTGTATTCCCTGGTCTGGTTCGTCGCCGGCTGGTGGGCGATCGCCCGGATGCTCAGCGGCCGCAACAGCTGGCACAAGACCGCCCGCAGCCCGGAGGAAAGTCTGGCTGCACCCGCCCTTACACCCGCCCTTGCGGCCGCGAGTGCAGCCGCGGTGGCGGCGACCATGGTGACCAGCGAAGACGTCGGTGTGGCGGCATCGCCGGAGCATGCCGGCGAGCCGGTCCCCGTCGATGGATGACGTCGGTGCGACCGTTGCTGCCCGCTGATCCGCCCGACGGCGCCGACACCAGCCGGGGGCGTGGGCCGGCCGGCTGCGGATCCGGACTGCTCGTCCGGCTGGCCATTCTCGCCGTCATCACGCTGGTCAGTCTGCTCGCCCTGATCGGGCTGCTGGGGATGTGGCGGCTCACCGGCCTGTTCCAGGAGGACGACGAGATGGTGCGCTGGGTGGACGGCAGCCGACATGGCGCATGGCTCGCGGTCTTCGACGGCTATGGCCAGACCACAGGCTCGACGGCAGGCCCGACCGTGGAGCCGACCACAGGCCGCACCGCTGACGATGAGGTGATCTCGCTGGCCCCGAAATCGGCGGTGGGCCCCGGCGCGACCCACGCGGCGCTGGTGGTCAGTGCCGACCGCTACACCGACGTCGACGTCACCGCCCAGCTGCGCACCGTCCGCCAGCTGCGTACGCCTGGGCCGCAGCCCTGGGAGGTCGGCTGGGTTTTGTGGCATTACACCGATATAAGCCATTTCTATGCGTTCACCCTTAAAACCAACGGCTGGGAGATCAGCAAGCAGGATCCGGCCTATCCCGGCGGGCAGCGGTTCCTCGCCAGCGGCGAGGTGCCCCGCACGACCATCGCGACCTGGCACACGGTCGGGATCACCCAAGCTGGCGGCCGGATCACCGTTGCCGTCGACGGAGCCGTGATCGCTGATCTCACCGACCCGGAACGCCCCTACCTCGCAGGCGCTGTGGGTCTGTACTGCGAGGACTCCGACGTGGAGTTCCGCCGGATCCACGTCGGTACGGATCCCCCGCCCACCCGCCCACGCTCATGACTTTCCCGCGCCGATCCCGCATCCCTGACCCGACCCGCATCCCTGACCCGACACGGACAAGGACCGACGAAAGGACATGTTATGGCCATAAAAACATCGACCCGTCCTGACAGTGGGCCAGACCGTACCGTCCTGGTGATTTACGGCACCCGTCCAGAAGCAATCAAGATGGCACCGGTGGTCCGTGAACTGGCGGCCTCGCCGTTTTTCCGTCCCGTCGTCGCCGTCACCGGCCAGCACCGGAGCATGCTCGACCAGGTCAACAACCTGTTCGGCATCGTTCCCGACGTCGATCTCGACGTCCTCCAGCAGGGCCAGACGCTCGCCGGGGTCACCACCCGGTCGCTCGGCGGCCTGGAGGCGGCCATCACGGAGATCCAACCGCACATCGTGATCGTCCAGGGGGATACGACCACGACGTTCACGGGCGCGCTCGCCGCCTTCTACCTGGGGGTTCCCGTCGCGCACCTGGAAGCGGGCCTGCGCACGAACGACCCCACCTCACCGTTCCCCGAAGAGATCAACCGCCGGCTGACCACCCAGCTCGCCGACCTGCATCTGGCGCCCACCCCCACCAGTCGTGACAATCTCCTCGCAGAGGGCGTCAAGCCGGACACGGTTCTCGTCGTCGGCAATACCGTGATCGATTCGTTGCTCTGGGTTGTCAAGGAGCCTGTGCCGAAAGACGACCCGTTGCTGGCGGAGTTGGAGCGCAACGCTTCCGGCGACCGGCCCGTGCTCCTTGTCACCGCCCACCGGCGGGAATCCTGGGGCGAGCCGATGCGCAATATCGGAGAGGCGCTCGCGCAGCTCGCGACGGAGCGGCCAGATCTTCTGATCGTCTTTCCGATCCATCGCAACCCGACCGTGCGTGCAGCAATCATGCCCGCCGTCAGCGGCCTGACGAACGTGGTGGTCTCCGATCCGGCCGACTACACCGCCTTCGCCCACCTGATGAGTCGCGCCACCATTGTGCTCACCGACAGCGGGGGAGTCCAGGAAGAGGCGCCAAGCCTCGGCAAACCGGTGCTCGTCATGCGGGACAACACCGAGCGGCCCGAAGGCGTGGATGCCGGGACGGTGGCACTGGTCGGCACGGACCCCCGCCGCATCGTCGACGGCGTCGGTCGGCTCCTTGATGAGCCGGCTGCGTACGCGGCAATGGCGGAAGCGGTGAACCCGTACGGCGACGGCGGCGCGGCGCGGCGCAGCGTTGCGGCGCTGGCGCACTACTTCGGTTTGGGTCCGCCGGTCGACGAGTTCGTACCCCGGTTCCGTCCACCGGTCGGCCCGGCGACCATCGGTGTGCCACGCCAGGCTCGCACTCCGGTGGGCCGCTCCGCCAGCCGTGCGTCCACGGGTGCCACTGATGATCATCAGCCTGTCCAGGTCAACCAGATCCATCCCGAAAGGACGTGATGTAGATGCGAACCCGCCGATTCCGCGGCTCCGTAGCAGCGATCTTAGTTGCCGTTCTGGCGCTTGTTGCGGGCCTGGTCAGTACGGCCACGGCGGCAACTGCGCAGCGGCCGCATTCCAGGGGAACATCGCAGCATCACAGCGATGCGCAGGTGTTGGCCGACGGTCAGCTGATCGCGCCACCGCCCCCACCGTCCACCTCACCCCCTCGCCGCGGGCCCCGGCCGGTGAGCTCCACTTCCGATTCCGCTGCGTCGGGGACGATCCGTCCGGCGGCCACCACCTCGGCGTTGCGCATCCAGTCGGCTGCCGTCACCGCGGTGGCGACAACTCCTTCCGGAACGTTGATTCTGTACGACACCACGGGCCAGTGGGGTTGGCTCGGCGAGCAGTACGCCATGCAGACGGCAAACCTCGTGTCCCACTTTGGTACCTGGAAGGCGCATCCGGTGGCCGCATACACGGCCGGTGAGATGGCGAACTACAAGGCGGTCGTCTACGTCGGCTCCACCTACGACGAGCAGGTGCCCACCGTTTTCCTCACCGACGTGCTGGGTGGTACCCGCCCGGTGGTGTGGATGTACGACAACATCTGGCAGCTGACCGCGCAGTCGCCGACGTTCGCCTCCACGTACGGCTGGAACTGGTCGCAGTTCGATGTCTCCTCCGTCGCCGAGGTCCGCTACAAGAACACCAGCCTGACCCGGTACACCCCCAACGGCAGCGGGATCATGTCCTATGCCAGCGTGGACACCACGAAGGCGACGGTGCTCGCCCAGGCGGTGCGCGCCGACGGGACGACCTTCCCCTGGGCCTTGCGGTCGAACAACCTCACCTATATCGGTGAGATCCCATATGCCTACACGGATGCGACAGATCGCTACCTTGCCCTGTCGGACCTCTTCTTCGACGTCCTCGCCCCGGCCACAGCGACCCGGCACCGCGCGCTCGTCCGGATCGAGGACGTCGGACCGGACGCCGACCCGGCCGAACTGCGTACGGTGGCCGACTACCTGTCGTCGGCCCAGGTGCCGTTTACCGTCGCGGTCTACCCGCGGTACCGGGACCCGAAGGGTGTGTACAACAACGGCACCCCGGTCGACACCACCCTGGCGAACACACCTGACGTGGTCAGCGCCCTGAAGTACATGGTGAGCAAGGGCGGGACACTGCTCATGCACGGCTACACCCACCAGTACTCGAACGTGGCGAATCCGTACGACGCTGTCAGCGCCGATGACTTCGAGTTCTTCCGGGCGCACATCGATGCCCTGAACAACGTCGTCTACGACGGTCCGGTGGCCGAGGACAGCCAGGCCTGGGCAGCCGGGCGCATGAACAGCGCCGCCACCGCGTTCACCGCGGCCGGCCTGCCTGTGCCGACGACGTTCGAGTTCCCGCACTACGCCGGCTCGGCCGCCGACTACGCCGCCGTGCGCGCCAAGTTCACCAAGGGCTATGACCGGCGCCTGTACTTCCGTAACCAGCTTGCCGGCGGGACCGTCGACGCCACCAAGTACGCCGGTCAGTTCTTCCCATATCCGGTCACCGACGTGAACGGCACCTATCTCATCCCGGAGAACATCGGGAACATCGAGCCGGAGCCGTTCAACAACCACCCGGCCCGGCTGCCGGCCGACCTGATCGACGCAGCCAAGCGGAACCTCGTGATTCGTGACGGGTTCGCGAGCTTCTTCTACCACGCCTATTATGGAAAGGCGTACCTGCGCGACACCGTTTCGGGGATAAAGAAGCTCGGCTACACCTTTGTCGCGGCGGGCACGGTCTAAAACATCGACCCCGGTCGTTGTGCGGCCGTCGGCCATGGGTCACCCACCCATGGCCGACGGCCGTGTCGATTGTCAGCGCCGTCGGCGGAATATTCGGTTGCCGAGCCATACCAGCGGGTCGTAGGAGGCGTCGACCACCCGCTCCTTGAGCGGAATGATCGCGTTGTCGGTGATGGTAATGTGTTCCGGGCACACTTCCGTGCAGCATTTGGTAATGTTGCAGTAGCCGATTCCGGCCTGCTCACGCAGCAGCTCCCGTCGATCCCCGGTGTCCAGCGGGTGCATCTCCAGTTCGGCATACCGGACCATCAGCCGCGGGCCGGCGAAGACCGGTTTGTTCTCCTCATGGTCGCGGATGACGTGGCAGACGGTCTGGCACAGGAAGCACTCGATGCACGTGCGGAACTCCTGGACGCGGTCGACGTCCTCCTGCTTCATCCGGTGGTGTCCGTCGGCACCGGCGGGCGGCCCCGGCGCGAATGCCGGCACCTGCGCGGCCTTCTCGTAGTTGTACGAGACGTCCGTGACGAGATCCCGAATCACCGGGAACGTCCGTAGCGGGGTCACCGTGATGGTGTCGCTCGGCGCGAACAGATTCAGGCGGGTCATGCACATCAACCGGGGCCGGCCGTTCACCTCGGCACTGCACGACCCGCATTTACCGGCCTTGCAGTTCCACCGGACGGCCAGATCTGGGACCTGTGTCTGCTGGAGCCTGTGCAGTGCGTCGAGGACGACCATGCCCTCCTCGACGCTGACCGTGTAGTCGTGCAGATCACCGCCGTCGGCATCGCCCCGCCACACCTGCAGCGCCAGGTTGTATGCGGCCATCAGGCACCCTTTCCGCTGGTCGCGGCTGCTTGGAACAGATGGGCCAGCTCCGCCGGCAGCGCCGGCAGCGGTTCGGCGGTCAGGACAAGCCGGTCCGCGCGCAGCCGCAGAACGTGGTTCACGGTGGCGAACACCGGATCGGGATGCGGGAAGTCGTCGCGGGTGTGCCCGCCGCGGCTTTCCCGGCGGGCCAGCGCGGACCTGGCGATGCATTCCGCGACGGTGAGCAGTGACCGCAGGTCGACGGCGAGATGCCAGCCGGGGTTGTACTGCCGGTGACCGGCGACGGCGACCCGGCGGGCACGGGCCTGCAACGCTTCGATCTCCATCAGCGCCCGGACGAGTTCGGGCTCGGTCCGGATGATCCCGACCAGATTCTGCATCACTTCCTGCAGGTCGAGCTGCAGCTGATAGGGGTTCTCCGGGGCCGCCTCCCCAGCGGTGGCGGAGAACGGCACGAGGGCCTGCTCGGCGATCGCGTTGACCTGTGCGTCGTCAGCCACGCCGCGAGCCTCCGCCGGCACCGTCCGCGCGTACCACGCGGCGTGCAGCCCCGCCCGCCGGCCGAAGACGAGCAGGTCGGACAGGGAGTTGCCGCCCAGCCGGTTCGAGCCGTGCATGCCGGCCGCGCACTCGCCCGCGGCGAACAGTCCGGGTACCGTCGCCGCCGCGGTGGCCGGGTCGACCTTGATGCCACCCATGACGTAGTGGCACGTCGGGCCGACTTCCATCGGATCTCTGGTGATGTCGACGTCGGCCAGCTCGGTGAACTGGTGGTACATGGACGGCAGCCGGCGGCGGATGTAATCCGGGTCACGGCGGGATGCGATGTCGAGGTACACCCCGCCGTGCGGCGAGCCCCGGCCGGCCTTGATCTCGGCGTTGATGGCCCGCGCCACCTCATCGCGGGGGAGCAGTTCGGGTGGCCGGCGCGCGGTCACCTTGTCGGTGTACCAGCGGTCAGCCTCCTGCTCGGTGTCGGCCGTCTCAGCAGCGAAGATCGGCGGGATGTAGTCGAACATGAAGCGACGGCCCTCGGAGTTGAGCAGTACACCGCCGTCGCCCCGGACACCCTCGGTGACGAGGATTCCCTTCACTGACGGTGGCCAGACCATGCCGGTGGGGTGGAACTGGACGAACTCCATGTCCATCAGCGCGGCCCCCGCCCACAGCGCGAGTGCGTGGCCGTCGCCGGTGTACTCCCAGGAGTTCGATGTCACCTGGTAGGACTTGCCGATGCCGCCGGTGGCGAGCACCACTGCGGGCGCGTCGAAACGCACGAAGGTCCCGGACTCACGCCAGTACGCCAGCGCGCCGGTGACCGGCGGTCCGTCACGGTCGGGCACGTCCTGCGCCGGTGCGGTCTCTTGGCGCCCCGCCGTCAGCAGGCGCAACACCGTGCATTCCATGAAGACGTCGACATGCTTGCTGACCAGCCGATTCTGCAGGGTACGGATCAGCTCCAGGCCGGTGCGGTCCCCGACATGGGCGAGCCGGGCGAAGCGGTGGCCGCCGAAGTCACGCTGGAGGATCCGTCCATCGGGCGTCCGGTCGAAGACCGCGCCCCACTCTTCCAACTCCCAGACCCGGTCGGGCGCCTCCTGCGCGTGGATCTGGGCCATCTGCCACTGGTTGAGCATCTTTCCGCCGCGCATCGTGTCGCGAAAGTGCGTCTGCCAGCTGTCCTCGGGCCACACGTTACCCATTGCGGCCGCGATACCGCCTTCGGCCATGACGGTGTGTGCCTTGCCGAGCAGGCTCTTGCAGACGACGGCGACCCGGGCACCCTGTTCGTGCGCCTCCAGCGCCGCGCGCAGGCCCGCGCCCCCCGCGCCGATCACCACGACGTCGTATGCGTGCGTCTCCGAGATCGATGATGGTGTCATGGCCGCTCACGCCACCCAGTGGTAGTCGTGGATGTGACCACTTGCGACCAGCCAGATGTAGAAATCGGTCGCCATGATCCACAAAAGGCTCGCCCAGGCCCAGACGAGGTGGCGCCGGTTGAGCGCCGAGACCCCCCGCCACAGCCGCCGGCGCACCGGGTGCGCGGACAGGGTCCGCAGCCCGCCCCCGCACAGATGCCGGAACGAATGGCAGGAAAACGTGTAGAGGCCGAGGAGCACCACGTTGACCGTGAGGATGCCGGTGCCGACGCCGATGCCGAAACTGCCGTCGAAGCTGAACGCCCGGACAGCCTCGTAGGTGAGCAGACCCACGAACAAGGCGCCGAAGTACAGGAAGTAGCGGTGCACGTTCTGCAGCAGCAACGGGAACCGGGTCTCACCGCTGTACCTGCGCCGGGCGTCGGGAACCGCGCAGGCCGGCGGTGCCCACCAGAATGATCGGTAGTACGCCTTCCGGTAGTAGTAGCAGGTGAGCCGGAAGCCGAGCGGGAAGATCAGAATCAGGATGGCGGGTGAGATCCAGGGCACATCGCCGAGCAGTCCGGAGCCGAGCGCATCGGTCGGGCAGGAGTCGGTCAGGCAGGGCGAATAGAACGGCGACAGGTACGGATGCGCGTAGTAGTTGCCATTGCGGAACGCCGCCCACGTCCCGTAGACGACGAAGCCGGTGAGCACGGCCACCGTGATGGTGGGCGCTACCCACCATCGGTCCCGTCTCAGGCTGGGTTGGGTGATCCTCGCTCGGGCCGCGCCGGTGCTGGGCGCGGTGGCTCCGGTGGAACCCCGATTGTCGGGATGACGGGCATCCGTCTGCGTCGGCATGGCGCTCCTTGGTTCCCCCCGGGCCGCAGCGCGATCATGGAGCTTCGGGGCGCTGGGGCCCTGGCGTGTTCTCCTTGAGTGGTGTTCTCCCGGTTGCGTTTCGGTCGGCTGGGGCGGACCGACGACAGGCCGCGAACTGTGGCGCGGCCCGTCGTCCCATGCTCACACCCGGACGCGGCGCCGGCGGCGCGGCGACACGGAGCGACCCCGCTGCCACCCGCCGGCAACCCCCTCGTCGTCGCATTCGGGCTGGAACTCAGGCTCGCCCTGGCGGGCCGGCACGAACACGGGTTCACTGCCTTCGGAGTACACCGAGCAGGCGGAGGTGCCCGCCGTGCCGGCATCGGCCAGGCCGCTCGTTTCGCTGCGGCTGAGGGTTTCGGCCCCCAGGTCGTCGAGGTCCTCCAACACCCGGCGCACGTCCGCCTCGAGACGGCCGGCCAGGCGTGAGCTGGGCGCGTGGCGGCGTACGCATCGCACATGACGTTGTGCTTCCGCAACCGCCCTGGTTATGGCGAGAAGCTCGTCCCGTAGGCTTGTCGACTGCACGATTCGCCACCTCCGTGGTTCCACCTGCCGGTCGGCGACCTTCGGGCCGGGTGTCGGTACCCGTTCCCGCTGCCGAGCCGGTCACATCGATGACACATTACGTTCACACAGCAGTATGATCGACGGGCGGAAGGTTGGCCAGAGGCAGGGAACTTCTGACCGTGCCGGGATGCCAGAAGGCGGTGGCGGGCCGGGTCGGGGGACCTGTTCGCGAAATCTTCCTGTCATGTCCCGATCGTGGTCATGTCCCGGACGTGGACGTGGACGTGGACGTGGACGTGGTGCGGGACGTGCGGAGCGCCCGGGTCGCGCTTTCGTCAACGGCGAGGCCTTCGGGATCCCTGATCGGGTCGCCGGTGACGACGACACCGTAATCGCGCGCCGCACCCTCGATCGTGACGTATTCGTCACGCACGTCGTGCAGGACCCGCAGCGGATCGCGTTCCAGCGCGTCTCCCCAGCCACCCGCCCCGTTGCAGACAAAACGGATCATCGTGTTGGCCGACGCCGCAACCGGGGTGAGCAGGAAGCGGTACTCACCGTCGGGGTCGAGCTCGTGCGTCTGCGGGTTGACGACCCCCATCAGCGGTGTCGCCTCGCTGTAGATCGGGCTCGACATGGTCAGCGGCAGGATGGCGGGCTGCTGGGCGAGCGGTGACGTCGCGGGGTCCCACAGCCAGCCACCGGCAAGGCTCCCGGGTCGGCCGCCGTACACGCCGCCGTTGCCCGGGGGCCGCTTGACGTGGAAGGTGGAGATCCGGTGTTCGGCCGGGGTCAACCAGAGACTGTCGGTGACGCTGGCCGAGCCGCTGCGGTGCTTGCCTGCGCCGGCGGTGTCGGGAACATAGTCGCGCCGAAGCACGACGACGGGGTTGTCTGCTTCGCCCTGCTCGGTTCCGCCGTCGAGTAGATTCAGAATCATCATGAGCTGACTTGAGTCGGCATCGCCGTCCCTGGTGGCACCCCATGGCCCCGCCGGGGTCACGGTCGCGCCGGCCGAGCTGAACCACGGGGTTCCGCCGGTGGTGACACCGCTGGCAAAATGAATCGTACCTCCCCATGAGTCCGGCGCGACTGCGTACTCGCCCAGTACACCGTTGATGGCGCTGAAGGTCGCGTTGATGATTGCCAGGACTGGTTCCCAGTAGAACATGCAGCAGTGCGGTGGCGACGGGTTGATGATGCTGTCGGCGGGCAGCAGCACGTCGACGTCTCGCAGGGACGCCGAGGTGAACGGGCTTTTGGGGTCGATGAGGTACTTGAGCGCGATGGCCACGGCGGTTTTCGCGTCCAGCCACGAGCAGTTGATGGCCGAATTCGTCGCGGGCGAGGAGCCGCTGAGGTCGAACTCCGCCCGGCCCCCCCGTTTGTTGATGCGGACCCGGACGACATGCTCCGCGTCGTCGCTGAGACCATCGCTGTCGAGCCGCTCTTCGCCCTCGTAGATTCCGTCGGGCAGCCGTTCGAGTGCGTTGCGCATGGTTTCCGCGGCAGCGTCGCACGCATAGCGGATGCCCCCCAGATATGCCGGCAGTCCATATTTCTCCAGGGTTTCCAGGAGGAGGCCGGCGCCCAGCTCGAGCGAGGTGTGGATGGTCTGGATGTCGGGCAGCACGATCGGACCGAGACGGGTGTTGTCGAGAATGAGGCTGAACGTCGGCTTGACGGGCTTTCCCGCGCTGTAGAGCAGGGTCGGCGGCAGTACCAGACCGTCTTCGTAGAGGTCGGTCTTGGTGACCTCGAAGCCGCCGATGGTCCGGCCGCCCCAGTCGAGCATGTGCGCGCGGATGGTCACCGCGCCGACGAGTTCGCCGGCACTGAAGACCGGCCGGATGAAACAGACGTCGTTGAGGTGTGTTCCCACCCGGTAGGGATCGTTCACCATGATGACGTCGCCCGCCACGATGCGGTCGAGGCCGTACTCCTCGAGGGCGATGCGGACCGCGTCCGGGATGGAGCCGAAAAACAGCGGAATCGTCTGGGCCACCGCCGGCATCGCGTGGTTCAGCGAGGGCGGACCGGTCACGGCTGCGGAGATGTCCGTCGACTCGCGGATCTGCGGTGAGAACGCGTAGGTGATGAGCTGGCTGCAGACGTGTTCCATGATGTAACGGAAGCGGCTGGAGATCACTGATGCCGTGAAGCGGTCACACTGGTACAGCTGTTCGAACTCGGTGTCGCCGAGGTCCCGCAATGCGGCACCGGTGCCATTCCGAATTCCGGTCTGGGTCGTCATCATCCCTATCCTTCGCAAGAAGCTGGTTCGCCTGGCTCAGGCGATGCTGAGCTCGCCGTATTCCCCGACTGTTGCCGTGTGACCGGCTGGCACGAACGTCGTGGACATGGGCTCGCGGATGATGGCTGGTCCCGCGATCCGATGCCCCGCCAGTAGTTTCGTGCGCTGGTATTCGGACGCCGGGACGTCGTGCCCATACAGATGGCTCAGTGTCGTCGTCGCGTCGGCCTGCGGTGCCACGTCCGAGGCGACCTCGACCTTGGGGTACTCGGCCTTGTCGGAAGGAACGAACATCTGTACCCGAAAGGTGACGCCCTGGACGGGAAACATCTCGAAGCGGTTGCTGTTGCGCCGTTGGTAGGCGTCGTGGAAGGTCTTGATCATCGTGGTGATCGTGTCCGAGGTGATGGTCCCCCCGGGTACCTCGACGAACGGCGTTTCCCAACTCTGGCCGTACAGCCGGCCGTCAAAGCTGCGAACGATCCGGACCGCGTTCGTGTCGATGCCCTGGCGGGCCAGCAGACCGTCCTCCATCTCCCGGAACAGCCGGTCGACGGTGTCCGCGGTTTCAGGGGACAGGAACGTGTACGAACTGCGCTGGTCGGAGAACACCTGGTCGGAGCTGACCAGGCCGAGCGCGCTGAACAGGCCCGGATGGGGAGGAACGATCACCCGTCGCAGCGGGACGAGGTCCAGCAGGGACGGAAGCAGCATCGGTCCCGCGGCACCGAACGCGACCAGGCTGAAGTCGCGCGGGTCGATCCCCCTGCGGATGGCGATGTTCAGCAGGCCTTCGGCGATGTTGTTCAGGCCCATCTTCCACGCGAAGGCGACCCGTTGTCCCAGGGACAGGGATGTGTCCAGGCTTTCGAACGCGGCCTGGGCCAGCTCGGGATGAAGGGCCATCGTGCCGCCGAGGAAGCCGTCCGCGGACAGCACTCCCATGAGCAGCCCGGCGTCGGTGAGGGTGGGGCGGGTTCCGCCCTGGCCGTAGGCGGCGGGCCCCGGGTCGGCACCGGCGCTGTCCGGACCCACCTGGATCTCGCCGGTCGGGGTGATCGCGACGATACTGCCGCCACCGGCGCCAAGCGTCACGATGTCGGTGGAGAGCGCGTTGATGACAAGGTCGTGTTCGAGCTCGAAGGTCGTGTTCGACCACGGTGTGCCGTCGATGACCACGCTGATGTCGACCGACGTGCCGCCGACGTCCGCGCAGAGCAGGTTCTCATCACCGATAAGCCGGCCGAAGTGGGCGCTTGACACCGTGCCCGCGGCCGGCCCGCCGACGACGAGGCGGTACGGCTGCTCCATCGCGTAGTCGGCCGGCATCAGCCGGGCTGCGCAGTCGGCGTAGTTGAACGTCCCGGTGAAGCCGAGGTCGTGCAGGCCGGTGGTCAGCCGGTCGGTGTATCGAGTGTATTTGATCTTCATGATGACGTCGACAACGGTGGTCGACGCGCGGCCGTACTCCTTGGCCAGCGGCGACACACTGCTGGAAATCGAACAGACCACGTCACCGAGCTCCTCGGCGACGAGCTCGCGCAGCCGTCGCTCGTGCGCCCCGTCGACGTAGGAGTTGATCAGGCAGATGGCGACGCCCTCGACGTTGCAGGCCGCGAGGACGCGCAGTTCCTCGCGCGCCTGCTCCTCGTCGAGAGCGATCAGGACGTCGCCCTGGGCGGTGATCCGCTCCTTGATGCCGCGCCGCAGATACCGCGGCACCAGGGGTCGGGACGCGTCGCCGATGCCGCGGCGCCACGACATGTCGGTCAGCGCCGTCCACGGTCGTACCAGCCGGCCTCGGTCGAGGATGTCGCGGTGGCCGAGTGTCGTCAGAAAGGCGACCTTGGGAATACGCCTCGTGATGATCGAGTTGAGACCGGCGGTGCTGGCGAGGTTGAACACGTCCGCCGTGGAGACATCAATGTCCGCGGCGCCGCGCAGGACCGAGGTCTCGCTCGTCCGAACGTCGGTCGGCACCTTGGCGACCCTGATCTGGCCGTCGTGGATGGCGACCACGTCGGTGAAGGTGCCGCCGACATCGACGCCGACAATCTTCCTGTCCATCACAGGGTGTCCTCCAGTCGCATGACCGTGCCAAGGCGCGACCAGGGTGTGCGGGATACCGAGCAGAGGCACGCGCGACACTTCACGACTTCGAACCAGCCGCCGTCGGACAGCACCGGATAACGCTGTAACCCGGCTTCGCCGCATTCGGGACAGATACCTTCGGTGTCTTCTCGTCTTACGGAAAGTATCGGTATGGGTGGACTCGTGGACTGTGGCACTTCTCGACCTCCTGACGAGTATGGCCGACGTCTGCACGGGCAATGGCCGGGCAGACGTGTTCCTTTGATGCCGGGATTCTTGTCGACGACGGTTTCGCCCGGGTGGACGAAAACGATCCGGGCGGCCCGGCAAAGCGGTACCATCCGGATCGTTTCGCGTCGATGTGGTATGTAATGATAGTGATGTTAAAAGAGATTGTCAATATATTTCAGCAAACTTATATAACTATATAAGGCCATCCCCGTCCGCCCCCCGTTGCGTAGACGAGACCCGGTGAGTCGATCAAGGTCAGAATGCCGGGCCGGTCCGGGTGTCGGGTTCGCGGATTGTCCGTGTTATCCGTGTTGTCAGAACACCGCGGTTCCGTGGGTGGGCGACGAGGCCCGCGCGTGGTGACGCCTGGGTATGCGCCCGGCCCGTGCCGCGAGTCGCCCCGCCCGCACGCCGGCTGCCATGGCCGCCGCCATGAGGGCGGGGTCCTGGGCCCGGGTGACCGCGGATGCGAGCAGCACGGCGTCGCAGCCGAGTTCCATGGCCAGCGCCGCGTCGGAGGCGGTGCCGATCCCGGCGTCGAGGACGACGGGAACCTCGGCCTCGGCGACGATCAGCTCGATGTTGTGGCTGTTGCGGATTCCCAGCCCGGTGCCGATGGGCGCGCCCAGCGGCATCACCGCGGCGCAGCCGGTCTGTTGGAGCCTGCGGGCGAGCACCGGATCGTCATTGGTGTAGGGCAGGACGGTGAACCCGTCGGCGACCAGACGTTCGGCCGCGTCGAGGAGCTCGAGTGGGTCCGGTAGCAGCGTGTAGTCATCCGCGACCACCTCTAGTTTGATCCAGTCCGTTTCCAGCGCCTCCCGGGCGAGCTGCGCGGTCAGGACGGCCTCGTGGGCGGTGCGGCAGCCGGCGGTGTTCGGCAGTATCCGGACACCGCAACCGGCGAGCATGTCCAGTACCGACCCGGGTGTCGCGGTATCGACCCGTCGCATGGACACCGTGCACATGGCCGTGCCGGACGCCTCGATCGCCGCCGCCATGACGGCCAGGCTCGGCGCCCCACCGGTACCCATGATCAGCCGGGAAGCGAGCTCCTCGCCTGCGATGACCAGGATGTCGTCGGCCATGTCAACCTCCCTGGGTCGCGGTGAGAATCTCCACGTGCTGACCAGCGCGTAGCTCCAGCTCCGCCCATCGACTGCGGGGGGCCACAACGCCGTCGACCGCGGCGGCGGTTCCCCGGCCAGCCCCGGCCAGGTCCGCGATGAGCTGGTGCAGGGTGGTGCCGGCCGGTACCTGCATGGCTTCGCCGTTCACGGTGAGAGTCATCCGCCATCCTCCTCAGAACCTGGTCGGGGTTACCGCGGGCTCGAACCTGGCCGGGGTGAACGGTGTGACCTCGGCGGGCATGGCACCGTCGGCGAGCAGGCCGGCGATGGCATCCGCGGTCACCGGGGTGAGCAGCACGCCGTTGCGGTAGTGGCCGACGGCCAGCACGAGCCCGGGCACCCGGGACGGACCGATGAGCGGTGCGTTGTCGGGCGAGGCGGGCCGCAGGCTGGTGCTCACCTCTTCGAGCTCGGCCTCGCCCAACCCCGGCACGAGGGCCTGGGCGTCGCGCAGGAGTTCGTACACGGCGCCGGCACGCGGGCTCAGGTCGAATCCGACCTCCTCGCTGCTGGCTCCGACCACGACCCGGCCGTCGCCGCGCGGCACCAGGTACACCGGGGCGCCACGGACCGAGCCCCGCAGCACGCAGGTAAGCAGGGGTGGCCCGACGGTCCGCAGCCGCAGCGTCTGGCCCTTGACCGGTCGGACCGCGGGCAGGGCCTCCGGTGGCAGCCCACCGATCCGGGCCGACCACGCCCCGGCGGCCAGCACGACTACCGGCGCTGTCAGGTCGGTGCCGTCGGCGAGCCGCAGCCCGACGACCCGACCACCGCGCAGCAGCCATTCCCGGGCGGCCACCCGGACCATGGTCACCCCCTCCCGCTCGCATGCCCGCAGCAGTGCGTGATGCAGAAGGCGGTTGTCGACCTGGTGGTCACCCGGCGCCGCCAGCGCCCCGACGAGCCCGCTCGCCGATGCCGGGACCCTGGCGCGCAACTGGTGTCGGGTCAGCAGCTCGGTCTCCAGACCCAGCGACCGCGCGAAGCCGTGGATGTCACGCAGACCGGCCATGTCCGCAGCGTCCCAGGCTGCCACCAGCGTCCCGCACCGCAGGTAACCGATGTCGCAACCACTGCTGCGTTCCAGCTCGTCGACGAAGGCGGGGTAACGCAGCGCAGAAGCCGTGTTCAGCTCAAGGAGCGGCCGCTCACCGTAGTGAAGCTCGGTGACGGGGGCCAGCATGCCCGCGGCCGTCCTGCTCGCGCCCGACCCCGGCGCGGGATCGACGATGGTCACCGACAGTCCACGTAGCCGGGCGCGCCACGCCACCCCAAGACCGATCACGCCCGCGCCGGCCACGATGACGTCCACGCCGGACGCTGCTGGACCCGATCTCCGGGCGCCGGCCCCGCCTGCCTGCATGAGCCTCCTTCTCCCGGGCAGCTTCTCCCTCGCAGCGTTGCGTCGTGCAGCGTTGCGTCGTGCAGCGTTGCGTCGTGCAGCTTTGCGTCGTGCAGCTTTGCGTCGTGCAGCTTTGCGTCGTGCAGCTTTGCGTCGTGCAGCCTGCCGTGCCGCGGTCAACCTCACCCGACACCGTCGGAGGCCCCGGATGCAAGTTTCGTCGTTGGGGGCACCGCAGGGCCGGTCAACCATTCTTACCTTGTGTAAACTGTCCTGACTTTGTGTAACGTCGGGGATGACGCCAC
Source organism: Protofrankia sp. Cas3 (assembly GCF_963555955.1). Taxonomy (NCBI): domain Bacteria; kingdom Bacillati; phylum Actinomycetota; class Actinomycetes; order Frankiales; family Frankiaceae; genus Protofrankia; species Protofrankia sp. Cas3. Next base: position 20,170 of record NZ_CAUVXP010000022.1, on the reverse strand, counting down.
GTTGGGCGAACCGTGTGGGAAGGTGTCCGCCATGAGGTACGCGCCGGTTCCCGACCGGTCGGCGATACGGTCGATTGTGAGGTCGGCGGTGTGTCCGGCCGGGAGCACCTCGTCGGCCCGGGTTCTGCGGGCCACCACTGCGCTCGGTGCCACCGCCGCCGTGGCCTATGCCGCGCCCTCGGTGGCCACCCTGCGCCACCTGCGAACGCGCGTCGTGCCCGTCCTCGCCGGGGTTGGCGCGCCGGACCACGTGGCCTTGACCTTCGACGACGGCCCCGACCCGGCGTCCACCCCCTTGTTCCTCGACGTGCTCACCGAACTGGACATCCGGGCCACGTTCTTCGTCCTCGGGACGATGGTGGAGCGGGCACCCGAGCTTGCCCAGCGGATGGCGGAGGCCGGCCATGAGCTTGCGGTCCACGCCTGGGATCACCGACCGATGCTGCTGCGGGGTCCGCTGTCGACCTACCGTCAGCTCAGGCGCACCCGAGATCTGATCACCGCCGTCACCGGCCAGGAGCCGCGGTTTGCCCGGCCGCCGCACGGCATCCTGTCGGCCGGTTTCCTCTTCGCCGCCAGCAGGCTGCATCTCACGCCGGTGTTATGGACCGCCTGGGGTCGGGACTGGACCGCAACGGCCACGCCGCTGAGCGTCCTGGACACCCTCGCGCCCGATCTGCGCGGCGGCGGCACCATCGTGCTGCATGACTGCGACTGCACGTCCGCGCCACAGGCGTGGCGCAGCGCCCTCGGCGCGTTGCCGGAACTCGCCGCCCGCTGCCACGATCTGGGACTTCGGCTGGGTCCCCTCGCCGAGCACGGCCTCGACGCTTCGTGGTCGCCGGGCGACAGCGGCGTGGATCAAGGGGTGGGCCCGGCCCGCGCTCGCGGTGCGGACCGGGCTCCGCGGCGCGGGTGCCGGTGGTCTCAGGCGTCGGGGTACAGCGAGTAGCTCGGGAAGTTGCCGTACAGCCGCTCGGTCGGGTCCGCTCCGACGGTGACGGCGTGGACGAGGTGGTCGCCCCCGACAAAGGCACCCTTCCAGGACGCACCGCGGCCGCCGAACGGTTCGGCCCGGTCGCCGCGCGAACGTGGCTTGTTGATGCCCACCTTGAATGCGTGGATCTCACTGCTCAGCCGGCGGGCGAGCGCCTCGTCATCACAGGCCAGCGATGCCACCAGCGCACCGTTGGACGCGTTCATCGCGGCCAGCAGCTCGGCTTCGGAGTCGACCACCACGATCGTGTCCACCGGGCCGAACGGCTCGGCATGGTGCAGCGCGCAGGACGGCGGGGGAGCGAGGATCGTCACCGGGGGTACATAGGCGGCCGTGTCCTGCCCGGGGATGAATGCGCCGTCTGCGATCGCTCCCCGGTACAGCGGAACCCCGCCCTTGGCGATCGCCTCGTCGACCTTGCCGGCGAGCTCGGCGGACTTCTCCGCGGTGATGACGGGCCCGAAGTCGAGCTCGGGCAGGGGATCGTCGTCATGCGCGACGGCCAGCGGATGGCCGAACCGCACCGAGGAGACCACGGGCAGGTAGGCGGCGAGGAACTGATCGAAAAGCTGGCGCTGGACCACATAGCGGGGATAGGCGGTGCACCGTTGCTTGCCGTATTCGAAGCCCTTCCGCAGATGCGCGGCAAGCAGATCCCACTGGGAGAACTCCCAGATACCCCAGGCGTTGAGGCCTTCCTGCTCGAGGAAGTGCCGCTTGCCCGTGTCCACCAGCGCGGCCGCGACCTGGCCGCCGGTGGAGCGTCCACCGACGAAGGCCAGAGCGCCGATCTCCGGTGCCCGCACCAGTGCGCCCGACAACCGGGAGCCGGACCCGGAAACCAGGGCCACCGGCAGGCCCTCGCGCCGCGCCAGGGCGCAGGCGAGCGTGAGGCAGGCGGCACCGCCGTCCGTCGGGGTCTTCGCGATTGCCGCGTTGCCGGCCAGAACCTGGACCAGCATCGCGTGCATGAGCACGCTCATCGGGTAGTTCCAGCTGGCGATGTTGCTGACCGGCCCGGGTAGGGGGGTGCGGCCGGCCAACATCGCGTCGATCTCCTCGACGTACCAGCGGACACCGTCGATGGCCCGGTCGACGTCCGTGCGTGCTAGCCGCCACGGCTTGCCGATCTCCCACACCAGCAGCAGGGCGAGCAGATCACGGTGGCTGTCCATGGCGTCCAGCGCGGCGCTCACCCGCATCTTGCGGTCGGCCAGCGGGACGTCCCGCCATCGTTTGTGGTCGTCCAGCGTCGCGCGGATGGCCTCCCGGGCCTCCTCGGGTTCGATCATGGGTGGTCCGGTGATGGGTGATCCGTCGAGCGGTGTGACGCTGCGCAGGGGTTCGCCGGTCCGGCGCCACTGACCGCCCCACAGATTGCGCAGCCGGTCGTCGGCGAACGCCTCGGGGGCGACCTGCGTGCACCGGGCGTAGGCGTCCGACCATGCGGTGCCGGGTTTGAGATGCAGCCGGGGTGTGCTGGGTGAGGTTGCGACCATGGGGTCAGGTTGCCTTTGATCGGCTTCAGGCGCCACTAGGAGCGACCGGCAACAGGGATGCGGCGTCGCAGGGGTCCAGAGTCCTGCCCCGCGATGGTTCGGGTCCGAGGGGACGCGAGCTGGACACGCACAATGTTACTTAGCGTAGCGCCATGGTGGGCGCGGGTGCGGGAGCCCCGGGATCGGACCCCGTTGGCCCACCCGCTGCGGCGCGCACGATACGTCCGGTTCGGGGTTGATGAATCACCACGTTCGCGGGTAAGATCATAGTGTGTCGCTGGCGGTGCGATGGGGTGGCGGCGCGTACCATTCCGATATGTCGGAAGCGGTGTCCGTGCGCGACTCGATCAGCACCGGCAGGAAGACTCGGCTCTACGTAGGACCACCGTCACATAGAGTGGGCACATGGGTCGATCGCATCTCGTCCGTCCGGTGGCAGGTCGTCGTCGAACCTCCCGTGCCTGGTAGTTCCGATCTCTGATGGTCAGCGTCCTGCCGCCGGTGGCGCCTCAGCCCGAACCCATCCGGGTGCTCGTTGTTGACGATCACGAGCTGTTTCTGCAGGGGTTGGAGACCGTTCTCGATCTTGAGGAGGACATCACGGTCGTTGGTCGCGCCGCCGACGGCCGGCAGGCTGTCGTGATCGCAACGGGAACCACTCCGGACATCGTCTTGATGGACGTCCGGATGCCGCACCGCGACGGTATTGATGCGGCGGGCGCCATCAAGCGGGAAGTGCCGACCGCGAAGATTGTGATGTTGACGGTCAGTGATGACGAGTCCGACCTGTTCGAAGCGATAAAGGCCGGTGCGGTCGGTTATCTCCTCAAATCGATACCTCCGCACGAGGTTGCGGGTGCAGTCCGTGCCGTGCACAACGGACTGAGCCTGATCAGCCCCTCGATGGCGTCGAAGCTGATGGTCGAGTTCGCCAGCCTGGCGCGCGGATCGGACGACCGGCCGAGCCGGGTACCCGCTCCGCACCTCACCGCCCGCGAACTGGAGGTCCTCAAGCTGGTCGCGGAGGGTCGAGCGAACCGGGAAATCGCGCGCAAACTGTTCATCAGTGAGAACACAGTGAAGAATCATGTCCGTAATATTCTGGACAAGCTGCAGCTTCATTCGCGTATGGAGGCGGTCATGTACGCCGTGCGCCAGGGCCTCTTCGAGATCGACTGATCCCCCCCGCACCGGCCGGTGGACCGGGCCACGGAGTGGCGCGGGCATTCTTGGGGAACATGTGTCAGGCCATGTTGCGTGGGTCAGCGGACCTTGTCAGGGTGTCGGTTGTCAGCGGCGTCCGGTCGCGGAGGGTCGGTGGCCACCCGCGCCGCGTCGGGTTCCGACGTGTTGAGTCCCATCGTGTCGATCTTCGAGAGGGTCATGCCCAGTCCCGATCTACCCGGTCATAGTCCGACGCCTGCCCCGGAGCGAGCCGACCTGGGCAGGCTGCGATGACAGAGTGGCTCCTTGTCCTGCTCAGTGTCGTCCTGGTGGTGATCTGCGGGGTCTTCGTCGCCGCGGAGTTCGCCATGGTGACGGTTGACCGTTCACGCGTGACGCGCGCTGCCGACGCGGGTGACAGGCGGTCGGCCGGTGTCCAGTCGGCCCTCGCGAATCTTTCGACCCAGCTGTCCGGAGCGCAGCTGGGGATCACCATCACCAATCTGGCGATCGGTTTCCTCGCCGAACCGGCGATCGCGGGCATCCTCGACGGGCCACTGGAATCCCTCGGCGTACCCGGGGGAGCGGTCCGGGGCGTCGGCGGGACGATCGCCCTGGCGCTCGCCACGGCCACAACGATGATCTATGGCGAACTGGTGCCGAAGAATCTGGCGGTTGCCCGTCCGCTGCCCACCGCTCGCGCGGTACAGGGGTTCCAGCGAGGCTTCAGCCGCGTGACCGGCTACCCGATCCGCCTCCTCAACGGAACCGCCAACGGCCTGCTGCGTCGGATGGGCATCGAGCCCCAGGAGGAGCTCGCCTCCGCCCGATCCGCGCAGGAGTTGTTCTCCCTGGTGGGTAGGTCCGCGGAAAAGGGCACACTCGCGCCGGAGACCGCGACGCTGTTCCAGCGTTCGCTGGCGTTCGGGGGCAAGCAGGCGGCGGACGTCCTGACTCCCCGGGTCCGGATGCGTACCGTCCAGGTCGACGACCCGGTCGGCGAGGTCATCGCCATGGCCCGCCGGACCGGGCACTCCCGTTTTCCGGTGGTCGGCCAGGGTCTCGACGACGTCGTCGGTCTCATCCACGTCAAGCACGCCGTTGCGGTCGGGGAGGAGGACCGGGAAACGGTGACCGTCGGCGACGTCATGATTGATCATCTGGTCGTACCGTCCACGATGGAACTCGACCCGCTGCTGGAGACCCTGCGCCGCGGCGGCCTGCAGCTGGCGGTTGTCATCGACGAGTTCGGCGGAACGGACGGTCTGGTCACCATCGAGGATCTGATCGAGGAGCTTGTCGGCGATGTGGTGGACGAGCACGACCGGGTGGGCGCGCACGCGCAGCGGCGTAAGGACGGAACATGGCTGCTGTCCGGTCTGCTCCGCGTTGACGAGGTTGTGCAGACCGTCGGTGTGCGGTTGCCGCTGGACGACGCCTACCAGACCCTCGGGGGTCTGATCGCAGACAGGCTCGGCCGGCTGCCCGTCACCGGCGACATCGTCGATGTCGACGGCGTCAGTCTGACCGTCCATCTGATGGACGGTCGCCGGGTGGACCGTGTCCACCTGGCTCTTCCGCCCGCGCACCGGGGCCAGCCCCCTGCGCACCAGGGTCGGTCGCCGGCGCACCAGGGTCGGCACAGCCCGGGCATGATGGACGCGGTGCGGTGAGCAACCCGGTCGCCGTCTGCCTCGCCGTCGTTCTGTTACTCCTCAACGCGTTCTTCGTGGGTGCCGAGTTCGCGTTGATCTCGGCCCGCCGGAGCGCCGTCGAACCGGTGGCACAGAGCGGATCCACCCGCGCACAGACCACCCTGCGGGCGATGGAGGACGTTTCGCTGATGCTGGCCGGTGCTCAACTGGGTATCACGATCTGCACCCTGGGGCTGGGGTCACTCGGGGAACCCGCGGTTGCCCACCTGTTGGACGGTCCGTTCGCATCGGTCGGGCTGTCCGACGCCCCCCGGCATCTGATCGCGTTCGCCGCATCCATGATCATAGTGGTGTTCCTGCATGTCGTCATCGGCGAGATGGTTCCCAAGAACATCGCCTTGGCCGGGCCGGACCGAAGCGCTCTGCTGCTCGTCCCACCGCTTGTCGGTGTCGTCCGGTGTCTGCGGCCGGCGATCGTCGGTTTGAACATGACCGCCAACCTCAGCCTGCGGCTCCTGCGGGTGGCTCCGCGGGACGAGGTTGCCAGCGCCTTCACCCGCGACGAGGTCGCCGCCTTCGTCGAGGAGTCCCGGCGCGAGGGCCTGCTCGATGCCGACCAGCACGGCCTGCTGTCGGGGGTGCTCTACCTCGACGAGCGCAACGCGCGCAGCGTCCTGCTTCCCGTCGACAGACTGGAGACGGTTCCGGCCGGCGCGACCCCACGTGACGTGGAGGGGCTCGCCGCCCGGACCGGCTTCTCCCGCTTCCCGGTTCAGGACTCCTCCGGTGCGCTCACCGGATACCTGCATCTCAAGGACGTCCTGGAAACCAATCCGGGGAAGCGGTCGGCGCCGATCCCGGCGAAGTGGGTACGCCCGCTCGCCCGGGTCGGTGTGGACGACAGGCTCCAGACGGTGCTCTCGACGATGCAGCGCAGCGGAGCACACCTGGCCCGGGTCACCGACCGGGACGGAACGATTCTCGGGGTTGTGGCGCTGGAGGACGTCCTGGAAGAGCTTGTCGGCGATATTCGCGACGAGGACCGCCCATCGTCCAAAGGGTGATCATCTGTGGGGTCCGAGACGTGGATCGTCTCGCAAGAAGAGTTGTGCACGATGTAATCGTGTACGCTTTTGTTGCGGCTGTGCAGCTGCCGCAACCATCAGCTCTTCATAACGGAGGTATCGACCGTGGCAACCACCCGCACCGCTCGTACGGCCTGGGAAGGCAATCTGACTGACGGCGGTGGTACCGTCACCTTCGCCTCGTCTGAGATCGGCGACTTCCCCGTTTCGTGGCCAGCGCGTGCTGAGGCGCCCAACGGCGTCACCAGCCCGGAGGAGCTGATCGCGGCTGCCCACTCGTCCTGCTTTTCCATGGCGCTCTCGCACGGCCTGACCGGGGCGGGCAATCCACCGCGCCGCCTTGAGACCCAGGCGGACGTGACCTTCCAGCCGGGTACCGGTATCACCGGCATCCACATCACCGTCCGTGGTGACGTGCCCGGTGTTGATGACGCCGGGTTTGTCAAGGCTGCGACGGAGGCCAAGGCGAACTGCCCGGTGAGCCAGGCACTGGCGGGCACGACCATCACCCTCACCGCTGGCCTGTTCTGACGGTCCTTCACTCCGGCTACCGCGGAGCGCGGCTGGCAGCCTCCTGGCGCGTCCATGTGCGCCGGGAGGCCGCATGGTCGACTGACGTGCTGGTGCCCCGGGTGCTGGTGGGATGGGACCATGGGCCATGACCAGCCGGGACGCCGTGACCAGCGGCGACAGTGACGCGGTTGCCCAGACCGGTGACAGACAGCGGGAGTTCTCGCTGCGCCTGGACGACCAGCTCTGCTTCGCGCTGTATGCGGCATCGCGCGCCGTGACGGCTGTCTACCGGCCTGTGCTCGACCGGCTCGGCCTGACCTATCCCCAGTATCTGGTCATGCTTGTGCTCTGGGACCACGAGACGAGCCTGGTCAAGGATCTGTGCGCCGCGCTGGCGCTGGACTACGGCACGCTCTCACCGCTGCTCAAGCGGCTGGAGTCGACCGGTCTCCTGCGGCGCGAGCGGCGCGTTGACGACGAGCGCTCCGTCCAGGTCACCCTGACCGAGACGGGCGCCGCTCTCCGGGAGAGGGCTCGAGCGGTGCCTGCCGTCATCGGCGGCGCCATGAGCCTGTCCGATGACGAGTTCGTTGCTCTGCGTACCGCTCTGCGTAGCCTCACCGCCGCGGTTACCGTCACGGCAGAGGCCCGATAGCGGCATCACGGAGTTCGCGTCACAGCGCACGCATAACAGCAGATTGTTACGTGGGGTGAGTGACGGGACTTGAACCCGCGACACCCGGGACCACAACCCGGTGCTCTACCAGCTGAGCTACACCCACCACGTACCAGAAGCATGCCCCTTCAGTGCGCGTAGTCGACCGCGCACCCGCGGTCGACCTGCACAACTTTCCAGGACCTGGCTCATAGTACCGGTCGATCCCTCCTTCTGGCCACGAGGATTGCAGTGTCCTGGCCGCGATGACGCCGGTGTCTCCAGGGGCCGCCAGTGGCCTTCAGGTCACCTCTTCAGGTCACGTCCGGGTCGGTGTCAACCCGGATCTCCCGTGCCACCGCCCGGGCAGACTCGCTGGTGGGCCCCGGTTGCGGCACAAAGATGGCTTTCCGGTAGTAGCGCAGCTCATCAACGCTTTCGCGGATGTCGGCGAGCGCGCGGTGGCCGCCGCGCTTGGGCGGCGCCGCGTAGTAGGCCCTGGGGTACCAGCGGCGCGCGAGTTCCTTCACCGTGGACACGTCGACCATCCGGTAGTGCAGGTAGCTGTCGAGGGTCGGCATGTACCGAGCGAGGAAGCCGCGATCCGTGGCGATCGAGTTGCCGCACAGGGGCGCCTTGCCCGGGTCCGGAACCTGACGCCGGACGTAGTCCAGTACCTGCTCCTCGGCTTCGGCCAGAGTCAGGGTCGAGGCCCGTACCGCATCGGTCAGACCCGAGGCGGTATGCATCTCCTGGACCACGGCTTCCATCCCGGCCAGCGCGGTCTCCGGTGCGCACACAACCACGTCCACGCCCTCGCCAAGGATATTAAGTTCACTATCGGTAACTAGACATGCGACTTCCAGTAGAAGGTCGGAGGCGGCGTTGAGCCCGGTCATCTCACAGTCGATCCAGACGAGGCGATCCATATCTGGTTGACCATAGGGTCTCCCGATCGGGACGTCACGCGGGGGCCTAGCCGGGGGCGGACCGCTGGGGTGCCGGGTTGGCGAGCTGGAACGTCACGGAGACGGGCGGCACAGACCGCTGGGTCGCTGTCGCCGTGAGGATGTACTGCCCGTTCACGAATCGCGTGGTGTTCCACGGCGCGTCCTGCGGAGTGAACAGGAACGGTGGCCCGGTGGCCGTGTAGGACGTCGAGACGGGCCCGGCCAGGTTGAACAGGATCGTGCCGGGCGAGCCGGAAACCACGAGTTCGATCTGAACGACTCCGCTCACCACGGCACCCTGCACGGGCCCGGTCACGACGCTTCCCGAGATGATGCCGGCGAAGCCCACCAGGGTCGGACCCGCCGCCGAGCCGGCACCGGTTCCGCCGACGGCGGCACGGCTCGGCACGGCCGAGGGCCTACCGGGCGACCTCGGGATGACCGGCCGGGCACTCGCGTCGGAGCCGGTCGGGGTGGGGGCCGTCGCACCGTCTGCCGGCCCGGATCCGGCGGCGATGAGTGTCCCGTCCCCAGCGGGCGGTTCTGGATGATGCTGATACCACAGCACCAGGACGGGCATCAGCGCGAGCGCGGTTGCGAACATCAGGATGCCGAGCCCACCCCGCCTCACCAGTCCCACCGGCCGGTGTGCCCTTTCCATCCGTCTGCCCGATTAGTAACAAGCTGACCATATCGCCAGAAGGTGTCCAGGCGATGGGAGGCTTCCCGGGAAGACCCACGTGAAGGGGCCCTGTGGCGCCGTGCCCGCGCGAGTGCGGGCACGGCGACCACATGGAGTGGCAGTGGCGCTGGTCGCCAGCTCACGGATCGGATCTCGCTGACTGCGCAACGGCCCGGCGGACCCGGGCCGTTGCGCAGTCAGCGACGCCGGGCCGGGCGCCCCGGTGGTCGGGCCGTCAGCCGGCGGCGACCATGGGTGTCACGGGGGCGCCGACGGCTTCGGAGCCGGCCTGCTGCTCGCAGGCGCTCTTGCCGCAGGAAATCCGGTCGACTGCAGCTGCGGTCCACAGCCCAGACGGTAGCGGTCCAGGCGACCGGCGGGGCCGGTTGTCACAAACCCTTAACCTTACCGGCGGCGTGTCGGGCACCGGCGGGTCCCCCCGTCCGAGGGACCGTCCCGTTATCGCCGGGTGGTGGCACCGGCCGGTGACAACGACCGGTGCTAACGACCGGTGCTAACGACCGGTGGTGCCGGTCGCTCCTCGCCGCCATGACGAACCGTGCACGGTGGGTGATTGCTTGACACCTACCGCGACTCTGACAGTCTGCACATGCCGGACGCCCTCGAGGGCCGAAGGGCGCGCGACGATCGTCAGATCGCGCGCCCGCAGGCCGTAGTCCCCGGAGCGCTAACGCGGAGGTCAGGTCATGAGCACGCACGACCACTACGTCATGCCGGCCGGTGGTGCCACCTGGGATGTGCCGATGGCCGGTGCCGCGCGTTTTTCCTGGGAGTACGACGAAGGCCGCGCGCGGCTGTTGGAGCTCTACCAGAAGGGCAAGGACAGACAGTGGGACGCCGCGACCAGGATCGACTGGTCGGCGGAGGTCGACCCCTACCGTCCGCTCGGACTTGCGGACGAGACGATTCCCATCCACGGTCTCCCGGTCTGGGAGAAACTGGGCGAGCGGGACCGCGGCGAGCTGCGTCAGCATCTGGCGGCATGGCAGTTCAGCCAATTCCTGCACGGCGAGCAGGGCGCGATGATCTGTAGTGCCCGGATCGTCGAGTCGGTACCGGACATGGATGCGAAGTTCTACGCCGCGACCCAGACGATCGATGAGGCGCGGCACGCCGAGACCTATGCCCGCTTCCTGACGGAGAAGGTCGGTGTGGTCTATCCGATCAACTCCGAGCTGCGGTCGCTGCTCGACTCGACCCTTACCGACAGCCGATGGGACATCCCGTACCTGGGCATGCAGGTGCTCATCGAGGGGCTCGCCCTCGCCGCGTTCGGGGTGCTGCGCGATGCCACGTCCGCCTCGCTGCCGAAGCAGATTCTCGCGTATGTGATGCAGGACGAGGCTCGGCACGTGGCGTTCGGGCGACTGGTCCTACGTGATTACTATTCGCAGCTCAGTAGTCGGGAACGCGCGGAACGCGAGGAATTCGTCGTCGAAAGCTGCTGGCTGATGCGTGACCGGCTGCGGGGCGCCGAGGTGTGGGAGAATCTCGGCTTCGACGTGGCCGAGTGTCTTGCGGCGGTCGAGACCTCCAGCTACATGCGGGCATTCCGCAAGCTGCTGTTCAGCCGGATCGTGCCGTGCGTCCGGGACATCGGTTTGTGGGGGGAGAAGGTCCGCGAAGCCTATGCGCGGATGGGTGTCCTGGACCTCTGCGACCTCGATCTGGCGGAACTGATGAACAGGGACGAGGACATCGCCGACAGCCTCGACCGGGCGCGGGCCGACGAGCTGGAGCTGATGGCGCGCAGGCTGCAGGTGGAGCAGACGATCGCTTCCGCGCTCTGACCTCCGGGACCGAGGGCTGGTGCGGTGTCGGGTGGGTGGGTCGGGAAGCGATCGGGGCGATCCGGAGTTATCCTTACCTATAGTTGCTCCAGCAACGTTCGACCCGTGAGACGTGCCAGGAGGACCGCGATGCCTGCCGTGACCGCCGCCGACCCGACCAGTCTGCCGCGCCTGAGCGCGCCCCTGCCCGGTGCCGTGGACCGCCCGGTCCGTTCGGTGACGACCGCGCCATCGGGCCACGAGGGTGAAGGCTTCCCCGTGCGCCGCGCCTTTGCCGGTGTCAGCCTGGTAGATCTCGATCCCTTTGTTCATATGGATCAGATGGGTGAGGTCGAGTACGCCCCTGGCGAGCCGAAGGGCACGCCATGGCACCCTCACCGTGGCTTCGAGACCGTCACATACATGATCGATGGGACGTTCCAGCACCAGGATTCCAACGGTGGGGGTGGCGTCATCACCGATGGCGCGACCCAGTGGATGACAGCAGGCGCGGGAATCCTGCACATCGAGACTCCACCCGAACAGCTCGTCGTCAGCGGTGGGCTCTTCCACGGCGTCCAGCTGTGGGTGAACCTGCCGGGACGCGACAAGTTCAGCCCGCCGCGGTACCAGAGCATCGAAGGCGACCGGGTCAGCCTCGTCGCGTCGCCGGACGGCGGGGCGCTGCTGCGGCTCATCGCCGGTGATGTCGCCGGCCATCGCGGTCCCGGCTCGACCCATACCCCGATCGCTGTGGCGCACGCGTCGGTGTCCCCGGGCGCTGCGCTGACGGTCCCGTGGCCCTTCGACTTCAACGCGCTGACCTACATCCTCGCGGGTTCGGGACGGGTCGGCGGTGAGGGTCATCCGGTCCGCGCCGGGCAGCTTGCCGTGTTCGGACCCGGTGACCACCTGACGCTCGCGGCCGACGACCGCCAGTCCGGGGTGAGCCCGATGCTGGAGGTCCTGCTGCTCGGCGGGCGGCCCATCCGCGAGCACGTCGAGATGTACGGGCCGTTCGTGATGAACACCCGCGACGAACTGCGCCAGGCTGTGGAGGATTATCAGGCCGGACGTTTGGGCGTCATCCCCGCGAATGCCCTCATGCCCCATCGCGTCGTCGACCGTTCCGGCTGAGGCGCTCGGCGCCGCCGGACCCTCGAGACCCTCGGGGCCTTCGAGACCCCTCGGGGCCTGCGGACGGGCCGATCAGGGCGTGGCCCAGGACTGGATCGCGCAGTGCCGGGTAAAGGTCGAGCAGCTACCGCAGTGATCCACGCAGACGCCGCTACCAGCCGGGCCACAGGTGGCGCGATCGCGGAGGTCCCCGAAGCCCCGGTCCGATTGGTGGGTCATCGGTGGCGAATAGGGCTCAGAGTGTCAGAATGTGCCCCGCCGGCCTGATCGTGGGGGGATGACCGCTTGACGACTTCAGTTCATGCCGCTCGCCGATTGCGGATGGTCCGCGTGGCACGATGGGCGCTCCTGGTGGCCGCGGTGTTTTTCGCCGTCACGACCGTCGCCGGCCTGCGCGACAGCTCGATCGCGATCAACGAGGTTGATCGATGGCTCGGCAACGGTTTCAGCGCGGCGGCGGGAACCATGTGCCTGGCGCGGGCCATTCTGGTGCGAGGCGAACGGGCCGCGTGGGTCGCGATCGGGATCGGTCTTCTGTTCTACGGTGCTGGAACGGCGTACTTCACAACGCAGGTAGCCGATCGCAATCCGCAACCGTCCCCGTCGCCGGCCGACATCGGCTGGTTGGTATTTTATCTCGCGACATATATTTCTGTGATTCTCCTGCTACGCAAACGGGTGTCCCGCTTTCATCCCAGTGTCTGGTTGGACGCCCTGGTAGGGGGTCTCGGCGTGGCGGCACTTGCCAGCGGTCTGGCAGCCGGGGCCATCGGTAAGGTCCGGGCGACCAGCATGTCGGCGGTCGGCTTGAACCTCGCCTATCCCCTTGCCGACCTGATGCTGCTCGTACTTGTGGTGAGCGTGTTCGGTCTGCTGGGCTGGCGACTGGAACGGGTCTGGTACCTCCTCGGTGGCTCGCTGATCGGTTTTGCGGTGGCCGATACGATCGTTGTCGGTGAGGTTGCCAGCGGTCACTACTCCGCGGGCGGACCGGTCGAGGTGCTGTGGGCGTTGGCACTGGTACTGCCTGCGTACGCCGCCTGGCAACGGCCACCGCGGGAGAAGACGGAGGGTCTCACCGGGTGGGGCGTACTGGCCATCCCGGCGATCTTTGCGATAGCTGCGCTCGCGCTCCTGGTTTTCGGCGCTGCGGTGCAGCGCCTGCCGCCCGCGACGGTCGCGCTCGCCGCTGCCACCGTTCTGGTCGCGCTGGTACGGACCGCGATCACCTTCGCCGAGGTCCGCCAGCTCGCTGAGACCAAGCTGCAGGCCCGGACCGACGAGCTCACCGGCCTGGCCAACCGTCGTGCCTTTTTCGAGCGCCTGGACGGGCTGGACGTCAGCGCCAATCGCGGCGCCCGTCGGTTCGCGCTACTCGTGCTCGATCTCGACCGTTTCAAAGAAATCAACGATTCCCTTGGCCATCCTGTCGGCGATGATCTGCTGAAACTCGTCGGGCGCCGGATCGCGGCGGCATTGCGCCCGGCGGACCTGCTGGCCCGCCTCGGCGGAGACGAGTTCGCCGTCATCCTGGAGGATGCGGACGCGGCGGTCGCCAAGATGGTCGCCGAGCGGGTGCTCACAGCGCTGCGGGACCCCTTCGATGTGGGTGCGGTCACCCTGCACGTGGACGCGAGCATCGGGGCCGCGCTCCACCCGGACGACGCGGTCACCGCGAGCGTCCTGTTGCAGCGGGCGGATGTCGCGATGTATGCGGCCAAGTCCGCCCGTTCCGGGGTCGAGTACTACCGGCCTGGCGCGGACGTGCACACCCCAGACCGGCTCGACGTCATTGAGGCGCTGCGAGGCGGGCTCGGCGATGATCAATTGCGGGTCCATTACCAGATGAAGGTCGACCTGCGTACGGGTAGCTGCCACGGGGTGGAGGCGCTCGTACGATGGGAACATCCCACCAAGGGCCTCCTCCAGCCCGATGTCTTCCTGCCCTTGGCCGAGCACACCGGGCTGATGCGTCCGCTGACGCTGGAGGTCCTCGGGCTTGCGCTGGGGCAGTGCCGCCGGTGGTGGGACGTCGGCCTGGACATCGGTGTAGCGGTCAACCTCTCCGCGTCCAATCTGCTCGACACGGGATTCCCGGCCGAAGTCGCGGATCTCCTTGAGCTGCACGGGCTGCCCGCGCGGGCGCTCGAGTTCGAAATCACCGAAACAGCGCTGATGCTCGACCGGATCCGCACCGCGGCCGTCCTCACAACCCTGCGCGAGATGGGAATCCACATCGCCGTGGATGACTATGGGACGGGATACTCGTCCCTGTCCTACCTGCGGGAGCTCCCGGTGGATGCGCTCAAAATGGACAAATCGTTTGTCGTGCACCTGGAATCCGATCCGGTGGCAGCGGCGATCGTGCAGTCCACGGTCGGGCTTGCCCACTCCCTCGGCCTGCGTATCGTCGTGGAGGGAGTCGAGACCGAGACTGCGATGCGGCGCCTGACCGAGTTTGGCTGTGATCTGGCCCAGGGCTTCTACCTGGGCTGTCCGCAGCCCGCCGACGAGCTGACGCCGTTGCTGTGGCATCGGCACAACCACCGGTCGCCAGCCGGATCCACCGCGTTATCCGCAGGATCGTCGCAGTCGCAGTCGCAGTCGCAGTCGCAGTCGCAGTCGGTGGGTCGGGCGGGCACGGCTGCCCGCGTGGCGCAGCCGGCCGAACCTGTCCGCACGGGTCGCACGTGGACCTGACCGGTCGGCCTGAGCCGCCGGGACCGTCGCCGTGGGACGGGCTGCCAGAGAAGGATCATGCCGAGCCGGCTGAGCCGGTCGAATTACCCGTCGCGGTCGGGGGTGTGCTCACCCCGGCCACGCTCGTCGGGGCATACCGGCGGGGGCTCTTCCCCTTCCCGGTTCCGGTCGACGATCCGATCGAGGTCGCGGACACGCACCGCCGATTGGCCACCGCTGTTGCCGACGGGCGAGTCTTCAACCTGTCCGGGGACGGCCCGCCGGATCTCGACTTTCCCTGGTGGTGTCCGGACCCACGGGGGGTGTTGCCCGTCGGCGCGGTGCACGTGTCCGACTCGTTGTTCCGACGGATGCGCGCGTGTGCGTGGACCACCACCCTGGATGAGGCGTTTGCCGAGGTCGTCCGCGGCTGCAGCCGCGGCGGCCGACCCACCTGGATCACGCCTGAGCTCGCGGACGCCTACCGTGATCTGCATCGGCTCGGCTGGGCGCACAGCGTCGAGGTGTGGCAGGGCGAGGACCTCATCGGAGGCATGTTCGGTGTGCTCGTCGGTGCCGCCTTCATGGCCGAGTCCATGTTCCATGTGCAGACCGATGCGTCCAAGGTTGCGTTGGTCGACTTTGACGTGCGGTTCGTGCAGGCTGGCGGTCGGCTCATCGACGCGCAGTTCGTCAGTGCGCACGCTGGTTCCATGGGCGCCGTCGAGATCCCGCGCGAGCGGTTTCTGGCGGTTCTACGCGACGTGCGGGACACCGACGTGTGGCTCGTCCGTGACCGGATGCCCGTGACGCGCCTGGTCGAACGCGCGCGAGCGGCCCGGCGGGCTCGGCGTGCCATGGCGGTTCCGCCTCCGGCCGCGCGCGGAGAGCAATGATCGCGCGGCCTTCGGTTGGGCGTGCCCAGGTGGATCGATCTACCCGATCGGGGACTGCGCAGCGGGTGCGCAGCGGGACGCCGGCACGCTGGGCGCGACTTGCGGGCCCGGGAACATTGCGGCGATCTCGGCGAGCACCGTCAGTAGATGCGCGATTTCTTCGTCGGTGTTGGCTGCGGTGACCTGGATACGGACCCCGACGTCGGCCCGGGGCACTACCGGATAGGGCGCCATGGTGACGTAGATCCCACGGTTGAACAGGTGGATTCCAATGGCATCCGTATCTTCGGGGGTACCGATCGGTACTTCGATGATCGGCGTCCCGGACCGGTTCAACGTCCGTAACCCGAGCTGCGCCAGCCCGTCGAGAACACGGGCGGTTTTGCGATGAAGATCGGCTCGGATGCTGTCGCCCCGCGCGGCGTTGAGCCGGAAGCCGGCCTGCACGGTGGCGAGGGAGGCAACTGGCGACGGCCCGGAGAAGGTGTACGGCGCGGCGGTCACCTTGAGGTGGTTCTTCACCGTGGTCGGGCAGGCGATGAACGCCAGCAGTGACGAGTAGGCCTTGGAGAAGCCGCCCACCAGGATGAGTCCGTCGTAGGTCTCCCCGACATGACGGACAATGGCGTTGCCGTGCAGGCCGTACGGGCTGAGTTCGTCCGCACTGCGCTCACCGAGGACACCGAAACCGTGGGCGTCGTCAACGTAGAGGATCGCGTCGTTTGCGCGGGTGACCGTCAGCAATTCGGCCAGGGGGGGCGCATTGCCGGTCATGCTGTTAACGCCGTCGATACACACCAGTCTCGGGTAGTGGGGGCACGTCCGCAGCAGATCCTCCAGCTGGCCGGGGTTCTCGGCGTCGAACTGCTGCAAGGTCGCGCCTCGTGCCTGTGCCATCGCAGCGCCGTCGTAGACCGTGCGGTGCGCACGTCGGTCGAGGAAGACCGAACCCTCCCCGGCGAGAACAGGAATGGCCGAGATGTGGATGTGTGTGATCGTGGGAATCGTGAGGCTGTCCTCGGTGCCGAGGAGCGCGGCAAGTTCTTCTTCAATCTCGGCGAACGGTCGTGGATAGGCGATCATTCGCGACCAGCTCGGATGGGTACCCCATTTGGCCAGGTATTCCGGTACCGCTGCAATGATCTCCGGATTCACATCGAACCCGAGGTAGTTGCAGGACGCGAAGTCCGCAAGCCAGTGGTCGCCGATGCGAATCCGGCGTCCGTCGATCTCGTCGACGACGGAGTCCACCATTGGATGGGTGTTTCGTAGCCCGGCGAGCTCCGCCAGGGGGCCCAGCGGACGACCCAGTATCCGATCGTAGGGTCCCGGCGGGTCTGGCGAAGCCTGGCGTGTGGACAACCGCCCCGGAGTCTTGGACAACGCCCCTCCTCGAAAGATGAGGGTTCCACGCTACGGCGCAACTTTCGCACATGGTGTTGTTTTTGAGTATTTACCAGCGGACTCGCGGGTCATCCGACTCGGTGGTTACTTCAGGCAAATGTAATTTTACTGATAGTTAGAACTAAATATGATAATTATGCATAAATAGTGCATAGTATTCTGATCATGTCAGAAATATCATGGACCATACCCAACCGGAGTACGGCTCGCCTGCCACAGGTCGCGGCGTACGCCGGTTGGGTCTTCCCGTGATGGGGTCGCCGCAGCACGTCGCGGTTCGGCTGCCGGCGATCTCGGTCGGGGTCCCTTGGGGCCTCCCGGTGACAGGAACCCCGGCGCGAGAAGATCATAATCATGAGGCCTGCAGTACGCGGAGGGTTATGCCGCCATCCGTCCGATCGCCTCAGCCGGGCAGAACTCAAGGGCCTGCAGGAGCATTTCCTCTTCCTCCTCATTCGACGGCTGCCGGCATATATAATGAACCTCGCGATCCTCGTCGCGCTTGAAGAAATCCGGGGCGACTCCCCGGCAGTTTTCACAGTCAGTGCATTCCGAGTCGACGAAGAAGGGTCCCTCGACGTTCATGGGAAGTCGACGCTTTTCGCTTGCCACATCACACCTCGCATTCGTTGGGAGCATTGGCGGTGGCTGCCCAGCCGATTCTATCGGCAAGCCGGCCGGCTGTTAGGGCGGTCGCGCGCTCTGGGCGTCGAGAAGCGGTGGTTCGGGTACCCGGGTCGGGAAGTCCATGGGTCGCAATGCCCGCCGCTGTCCGGGCCGGACGGACCAACGGTGATATTTCCGCTGGACGCCGCGGCAAGCGCGGACCCGATGGGGACAGCCGGGATGCGCCAGATTTTCAGTCGAGGCCTGAATGTGCAGGTACCGGCCTCGGCTCCGGTCGACGTGGCGTTCTCGCGGAGCAGCCGACGTGACATCGGCCACCGCCCCGGACGGCCTGGTGATTTTCCGCCGACCGGTTTCAGCGGCGGGGCGTGTCGTTTCCCGGGCGGGGCTCCACGGAGCAGCACCGGCCCCGCCATCGAACATTTACCGCTGTGAAACGCGCGGTCGAAGGCCGTGGGCGCGCAGGCGCCTGTGCACGCCACGATGCCGGGGCCAATGCCCGGCCTGGCGACGGCCGGACATCTCGCCGAGACAGGACCTCTGCCGGGCGCTGCACGGGCATCTGAGCCGGTTGCCGACCCGGCCGCGTGCGCTCCATCAGGCCAGGAGTCCGTCGTCCGTCGCGCGACGGACGACGGACGACGGACGACGCCACGCGAATCCGCACACAGCTGTTCGTTGTCCAGGTCGTAGGCGGGTTCGTGCGCATACGAGGTGCTGTGGGCGACCCCCTACACCGGCGGCTGGGTGTTCCATCCCGACTCGGCCGGCGGCTCCGAGCCCGGCCCGTGGTCCGGCGCCCACACCGTCCGCAGCGGCTTGCCGTGCGGGCAGGTCCCCGCATCGGGGATCGACTCCACGGCACCGGTGGCGTGCAGCCGGGCGCCACGCTGCCGTCGGCATTCTTTGCAGGCCACCAGCGCCAACATCGGCACGACCGGATCCGCGCCGGGCCGTTCGACGCCGGCCGGGGGCTCTGGGGCTGGCTCGCTCACTGCTTCGCCACCTGACTTGATCCGTTGCACGTCGGGCAGGTCTTGGTCTGGGTGCCAGAGAACTGGCCGTCTTCGTCGCGTTCCGTCTGCTCGAACACAACCTTCCCATCGCCGTTGCAGGTCGGGCAGGTCGCGAACTCGACCTCGCGGACGTTGCGGCCTGTGGTGCCGCCCTTGCCGCCGCGCTTCACGCCGTCTCGACCGGTGCTTGCGCCGCCATCGGTGCTACCCCGCTTGTTCCACGCCATTGCATGCGCCTTCCGTGTCTGCTCCGTTACGGATTTAAGGGTAAGCCGGTGAGTGTCCGGACGAGGTGGAGCCTGGACGATACGGTGCGTGGCGGCCCCGCATCCACTGTCCGAGCGGCAGGCAAAGCACCGCCCGCAGAGATCGACAGCGTTTGCGCAGGTCAGGACGACGGCGGTGTCGCGCCGCGGATGCAGGCGAACGCCGACCATGCCACGACTGGCTTCTGTGCGGAGGCGTCGAAGGCGAGCAGCGGACCGACCCGGAAGCAGTAGCCCTGGGCGGCGCCGAGATCGGCAATCGTGGTGAACGTCGCTCCGTCTGGCAGTGACTGAACATTGCCCAGAACAGGAGAAGCGGCGGGCTGCATTATCAGCTTGGTGCGGCGCGAACCATTCCGCCAGGTCAGAATGACGGTGTCGCCGTGGTCCTCGGCGTGTACCTCGGTTGGTCGGGCTGCCTCGATCTCAGCAGGGTCGATCGTCGGCGAAGTGCCCTGCGTAGATGTGTCCGGTGCGGAGATGGGGGTGCGCCTATCACCGGAGGCCCCCGAGGCTGCGACCGCGACCGCCGCGACCGCCGCGATCATCAGCGTGACGACAGCGGCCGCAGGTAGAGCCCACCGCCATCTCGCCTGATTTCTTCTACTTTGCGGCTCATCGGCGGGACCACCCTGGCCGCTCCGGGGCCGGTAACGCGTGGGCTCGTCCCCCCGTCTTGGATTCGGCCGTCCAGCGGGTCCGGGCCCCGGCGCGACGTCGTCCGTGGAGTCGTGACAGTCGAGGAGGTCAAGGCCGTCCAAGGAGGCAGGGCCGCTGGGGGTCCGGTCACGGCGGTCATGTCTCCTTCGCCGCGGGGTGCCCGGCAGTTCGTCGGGCGTGGGGGAGTCGCCGAGGCGCCGGTGTAGCCGGCGGAGGTCTTCGGCGAAGGCCGCGGCGGTGGAGGGGCGCCGCGCCGGGTCTCGTGCGAGTGCTGTTCGTAGCAGACGTTCCAGCGGTTCGGGGACACGGTCGCGCGGTAGCGCGGGGACGTCGCGGGCCAGGGTCCGGTCGGCGAAGCGGGCCGGATCCTCGGTGGGCGCGCACTGGAACGGCGGTGTGCCGGTGAGCATGGTGAACAGGGTGACGCCCAGCGCGTAGATGTCAGCCGCGACCGACGGTCGTCCCTCCCGCAGGATCTCCGGGGCGGCGTAGGAG